>CBHXZU010000093.1:0-12358 GCA_966125105.1 uncultured Prosthecobacter sp. | reverse complement strand
TATGCGCACGCGCTGCTCTTTACAAACGAGTCGGCTTACGTGAACTAAGCTGCCAATGATTCAACAAAGGGCCCGCCGGAAGGCGGGCCTTTTTGTTTTGTCGCAGCTGTTGAGCCACGGGCTGCGAATCCGGTTATAGTAACTCCTGTGAACATCGCTCCGGAACACCGAGGAGATCGCGGCGAAAACCCGCGCAAGATGCGCGGCATCGCCGAGCGCGCCATCTCGCGCGCGGCCGGCGCTCCCCTCGTCGGCGGAAACGCGGTGAAATTGCTGCTCAACGCGGAGAACAATTACCGCGCTTGGGAAACCGCGATTCGCAACGCGGAGCACTTCATTTTTTTCGAAAACTACATCATCCGCGCCGACGGCATGGGTGAGCGTTTCCGCGATCTGCTCGTTGAGCGCGCTCGGGAGGGAATCAAAGTTCGAGTGATCCTGGATTGGCTGGGCTCGCTCAGCACACGGCGCAAGTTTTGGGCGCCGCTCGTGCTGGCTGGAGCGCAGGTGCGTTACCACAACCCGCCTCGCTGCGACAGTCCGCTGGGCTGGTTCAGCCGCGATCATCGCAAGACCCTCGTCGTGGATGGGCATACAGGCTTCGTCGCGGGAGTCTGCGTGAGCGATACCTGGCTCGGAGATCCCGCCAGGCACATCGAGCCATGGAGGGATACCGGCGTGGAAGTTCGCGGCCCCGCATGTGCAGATCTGGTTTCGGCATTCGCCGAGGTCTGGAATGAGAACGGCGAGCCAATTCCGGCGGATGAATTGCAGGCTATCCGCGCGCCCGAGTCCGCAGGAGACACCGCCGTCCGCGTCATTGCGACTGCGCCGAATCTCGCGGGCATCTATCGCCTCGATCTCATGATCGCAGCGATCGCGCAGAAGCGCCTGTGGCTGACCGACGCGTATTTCGCCGGACTGCCCGCGTATGTGCAGGCCTTGCGAGCCGCGGCGCGGGACGGCGTGGACGTGCGCCTCCTCGTCCCGGGCGGCAGCGATCTTCCCTGGCTGAGGCCGCTCACCACGGCAGGCTACCGTCCGCTCCTCGAATCCGGCGTGCGCGTCTTCGAATGGAATGGCTCCATGCTCCACGCGAAGTCGGCGGTGGCAGACAGCCGCTGGTCCCGCGTGGGTTCCACGAATCTGAACATCGCGAGCTGGATGACAAACTGGGAAATGGATCTCGCGATCGATGATGCGGGTTTCGCCGCGCAGATGGAAGAAACGTACGAACGGGATTTGAACTCCGCCACCGAGGTCGTGCTTCGGAGCAAAAAGCGGGTGCGGCTGAAAGAAGCCCCCGAAGCCGGGCGCAAACGCTCTGGCGGCGGCAGTCTCGCGCGGGCAACTGCAGGCGCATTACGCGTGGGCCGCGCGGTCGGCGCTGCGGTCACAAATCGCCGTGTCCTCGGCGCAACCGAGGCAAACACCATCAGTTGGTTCGCGTGGCTTCCGTTGGGATTTGCGGTGCTCGCCATTTTCTTCCCGCGCCTCGTCGCGTGGCCCATCGCCGCCGTCCTCGCATTTCTTACGTTCAGCATCTGCCTGCGGGCGTGGCGGCTGCGACGCTCGAGCAAAGAGCGGCACGTCGTGAAGGAACCAACGCCAGTTTAGCTCATCACGAGAAAACTCCGCGCGTAACCTCCATGGTTTCGGGACAGGCTGGCGGAAGTCCGCGCGGAACACGTTTGGACCTTGGCCAGGCCGGCGGGAGTCCGCGCGGAACACGTTTGGACCTTGGCCAGGCTGGCGGAAGTCCGCGCGGAACACATTTGGACCTTGGCCGGGCTGGCGGGAGTCCGCGCGTGTCATGTTTGGACGCAATATCGCTCGTCAGTGGAATGGGTTACAGACGGTTTTGGCATCTTAGCAGAATGCGGGAAAAGCTCACTCATCGCTCTCAAACGCATTTTCGCGCGTAGGAGACCATGCGCGGCCAGCTGTCTGCGCGCGATTATTCGACAGACCCGCAGAAGAAGAGGGTCGCTACATTTCAAAATTGAAACCATTTCCTCGGAGGCGAACTGCACTCGCGCCTTGCGCCAATGCATTTGCTCCGCAAAAACCGCGTTATGTCTGAGATGAATGAAGCCATCATCGAGCAAGCAACGCTGGAGGACCTGCCGCAAATGGTCGACCTCCTCTACGACTTGTTCAGCCAGGAAGGCGACTTCGTTCCGGATCGCGGCAAGCAGGAACGCGGCCTGCGCTTAATCCTCGAGCAGCCAAACCGCGGACGCATTTTCGTGTATCGCTGGAACGAGCGGATCATCGGAATGGTGAACCTCCTCTTCACGATCAGCACGGCGGAAGGTGGGTTTGTCGTGTTGCTCGAAGACGTCATCGTAGACCACGAGTTCCGCGGACGCGGCGTCGGCACCCAGTTGCTCAAGCACGCAATCGAATACGCGAAGCAGAAGGAATTCCTCCGCATGACCCTGCTGACTGATCGCCTCAACGAAGAAGGCCACGAGTTCTTCTCGCGCCTGGGCTTCTTCAAATCGCAGATGATCCCACTGCGGCTGCCGCTGGCAAAAGACGCGGCCACGTTGCCCAAAGCCTGATACGCTGAGTCCATGGCAGACGGGTTCACGGACCTCGGCTTTGCCCGGGTCGACACGGATCGGCGGCGGCGCTGCGGGTTTCCCGAAGTGATTTTTGGCCTCGGCAAGACTGCCGAGCAGGTCGGCGCCATCGCGCGCGCAATCCTGGCGCGGGATCCCGTGCTCCTCGTGAGCCGCGCCACCGTCGCGCAATACGAGGCCGTCGCGACGGCGTTCCCTGAAGCGCAATTTCACGCAACTGCGCGCTGCGTCACCGTCGAGCGTCCTGCCTTGCCGAAACTCACGGGCAAGATCGCGGTCGTCTGCGCGGGAACGAGCGATCTGCCTGTCGCGGAAGAAGCATCGGTCACCCTCGAGATCTTCGGCAATCACGTCGATCGCATCACGGATGTCGGCGTGGCGGGTATCCATCGCCTGCTCGCGGTGCGTGACCAACTCGAGGCAGCAAACGTCGTGATCGTCATTGCCGGGATGGAAGGCGCGCTGCCCAGCGCGGTTGCGGGATTGATCAGCAAACCGGTCATTGCCGTGCCCACGAGCATCGGTTATGGCGTCAGCTTCCAGGGCGTTGCCGCCTTGCTGGGCATGCTGAATTCCTGCGGAAGCGGCGTGACGGTGGTGAACATCGACAATGGATTCGGCGCGGCCTACGCCGCGGCGCAGATCAATCGTCTCGCGCAGCCTTTGAATCCTTGATTGGTCCGCAGGCAGGGGCGAAGGTGCAAAACTAAGCTAGCCGTCAGCCCTTCAAACCCTGGCGGCAGCGCGATAAAACAGCCCATGAAGTTCCAGGTTACGTTTCCGCAAGCCGTCCCCATTCACGAGCGCGTAGCTGCGCATCTCGAGCAACAGACCCCTCTGCTTGGACGCGAGGATCTTACCTTGGTTTGGTCGGAACGCGGCGAGCTTCTGACCGTGGTGAGCGAAACGGGCAGTGAACTGGCCAAGGCTCCCTGCCCTCCCCTTTCCGACAGTGCTGTGCCGATGGAGGTAAAGACGGCTTCCATCTTCGCCTGGCTGCGGTCCGTGCTCGAGATGGTGCGGCCTTAAGCACGGAGCGCGCGGGTACTCGCCACGCGAGGAAGTGTAGAGCATAAGCGCGTTCATGCGGATCCTGCTCGTTGGCGTCATCGGTTTTTTCCTGATCGCGCGCGGCGACGCCGCGGATCCGGCGCGAAGTGGTTTTGCCGCGACGGTAAACGCCTATGCCACTGATGCGGCATTGGCGGCGATGAAGGAAGGAGGAAACGCGGTGGACGGCGCCATCGCCGCGGCCGTGACTCTCGGCGTGGTCGATTCGCATAATTCAGGAATCGGTGGCGGACTGTTTATGATCGTTCGCGCGCCTGACGGCACCTTCACCGGGATTGATGCGCGCGAAATGGCGCCCGCGGCGGCCACGCGGGACATGTTTCATCGCAATGGGAAAGCAGATCCGGACCTTTCACAGGAGGGTCCGCTCGCCGCGGGAATTCCCGGATGGCTGGCAGGATTGGAGAAAGCTGCGACGCAGTTCGGAAAGCTGCCGCTCGGCCGCCATTTCGCCAAGGCTGCAGAGCTCGCGCGCGGTGGATTCAAGGCCGAGCCCGGTTTTGCCAAACGACGCGACGGCATGCAGGCGAAGTTGGAAAAGCATCCTGCCACCGCCGCAATTCTGCTCCAGTCGATTGAGAATGGCGTGCTGCGAATGCCTGACCTCGCGGGAACGTACGATCATTTGGCGAAGGAAGGTCCGGGATGGTTTTACCGGGGCGACTTTGCGGAAAAGACCGGCGCGTGGATGAAGGAAAACGGAGGGAAGCTGACAGCAGACGATTTTCGGAACTACCAGGTGAAGTCGCGGGAGCTTCTCCGCTCGACCTACCGCGATTACGAGATCGTGGGATTTCCGCCGCCGAGTTCAGGCGGTGTGCATGTCGGGCAGATCCTGAACATTCTCGAAAACTTCGACCTCCGCGCCATGGGCGATGGTTCGCCGGATTTCATCCACACCGTAGCTGAGGCCATGAAACTGGCGTTTGCCGATCGAGCCCACTGGCTGGGCGATCCAGACTTCGTGCCGGTACCGCGGGGACTGATGGACAAGGGCTACGCCAAAACGTTGGCGGGAAAGATCGACTCGGCAAGGGCGACGCCCGTCTCATCCCACGGAACCCCGCCCGATCTCGGCAGCTTCAGCCGGCACACCACGCATTTCACGGTCGCTGACGCCGAGGGTTATTGGGTCGCGTGCACCGCAACGATCAACACCACATGGGGCTCGCTTGAAACGATCCCTGGAACCGGCGTGATCCTGAATAACGAGATGGACGACTTCGCGATCGCGCCCGGAACCCCGAACGCCTTCGGATTGGTCGGCGCCGAGGCGAACGCCGTCGCGCCAGGAAAGCGCCCGCTTTCCAGCATGAGTCCCACGATTGTCCTCCGAGATGGAAAGCCCGTCTTCACTGTCGGCGCGGCCGGTGGACCAACGATCATCACCCAGGCGGTGCTGGCAATTGTGCGCTTCGTAGACTTTGGTCTAACCCCGCAAGCCGCGCTCGCCGGACCACGTTTCCATCAGCAATGGAGACCTGATGCCCTGCGAATCGAGAAGTCGGTTCCCGAGGCGACTCGCGAAGAACTGAAACGACGCGGTCACGAATTGAACGTCCTGGAATCCATGGGCGCCGCGCAAGCGATCAGCTTTGGAACCGAAGGTTTCCAGGGATCAAGCGACCCGCGGGGCCACGGAAAAGCCGCCGGCTTTTAACTGCGCTCGAAGCGCCAAATGTCGGCGCGTAGGCTGGCTAGCCTGCGCGGGAGGAATCATCGGGCGCCGCTGCCTTGGAGGGCTTGGAGGACTCGAACCTGCGAATCAATCGTCCCGCTCAATCCTCGTCCGGCCCCCAAAGGTGCTCCTTTTGCCACTTCGTTTCGTAGAGCTTGCAGAGGCCGAGCGCGGGGGCGACGCCACCGGTGTAGGTGGCAGTCGTGCTGTATTGCTTATCCTCGTCGTACCATCCAACCGCGACGACCGCATGATCGAAATGCTCACTGAGCAATTCGATGACTTTATCCAGGACTTCCTGTTGCGCGGCGTTCATGGCGCCCAAAGAAGCCGGAATTGCGCAATGAGGGGAAGCCAATTGCGTGGATTTGGGTGGAACTTTTCGTTCGGGGGCTCCGTCCGGCGCTAGCGATGGGATCGGCTCCTAAAGACACAGCGATTATATAGATGGTGCGGCGAGGCGTTGCGCTTCCCCATGCTCCACACTCTGCGGACCTTGCCTCGCACTCACGCCTAAAGGGGAACGCTAGCCAGCGTGTCGGCGAAACACCCGCACCAGCTCCCTTTGTTCGCGGCCCTCGAAAGTCTCAGCCGGGATCCATTCCCCCAGGAGCTCGAAAACGTCGGCAAATCGCTGATCGAGTTCCTCCTTGGTCGTGCCAAAGGGAGGGCCGGTCTCGCCCGGATCGAGGTCGGGATTCATGTAGAAGATCGCTAGCAAGTGACCGCCCGGACGAAGCGCGGCCGCGACCGACGAGACGTAAGCCGATCGCATCTCCGGATCGATCGCGCAGAAGCAGGTGTGCTCGAAAACCCAATCGAATTGCGCGCGCCAGCGCGGCGAGAGATCGAAGAGGTTGGCCTGGACATACCGTTCGCCGCCGATGACGGGATAATTCTCCGCAGCGGCAATCGCACTTTCCGCGATGTCGATGCCCACCACTTCATCAGCCCCTGCGGCGATGGCTCGAACGTCGTGGCCGTGCCCGCACCCGGGGACGAGCACCCGTCCGACCAATGGCTGACGGCGAAGGAAAGCGATCAACTCGGGATGCGGCCTCCCCTTTTCCCACGGCGTCTCACCGCGCTGGTACAAATCGTCCCATTTATTATCCATATTCATCGTCTCCGCCAGATGCTCGCCTGCGCCACACTCCATTGGAACTTCCGCGCGTGCTCCCGGATGAGAAATGGCAGATCCTTTGTCGTGGTCAGCGTGAAATCGCCGGCGAGCGCCGTTTGCAGCCCCTCCAAAGTCCAATGCTCAACGCCTTCGGAAACGAAACCGCCGATCCACTCATCCGCCGGCGTGTAGTCGAGCATCCATGTGTATGGGGACGTGATGATCAGCTGGCCGCCCCGGTTCACGAGACGCCCGAGCTGCGCCAGGAATTGCCGCGGCTTGCTGAGCCGATCGACAAGGTTGGCCGCGAGGACGACATCAAACGTGCCGAGATCGGAAGGAAGCGCTTGCGCGTCTCCATGGAGAAACCGCGCGCGGCTTCGGTCGATATCCGGGGGAATCTCCGCGCGAGAAAGTCGCTCGATTGTCCCCTCCTCCGCATGCGAAAACTCCAGCGTTCCCTCTGTCGCGAGCAATTGCGCGGCTTCGATAAACCGCTCGGAGAAATCGATGCCAATAACCTCCGAGCAGTGACGCGCGAATTCAAAGGTGGACGCGCCTACCGCGCAGCCGATATCGAGCGCGCGGGCACTCTGCGGCAGCAATGAAGCATTGAGGCACTCCCGGACACAGCGCTGCGGATATTCCAGCGCATCGCGCGGCCCATTCGACCACGGCAGAACCTCCTGCGGCTTCCCGTAGTGGAATAGGAGATACTCTCGAAGGAGTTTATCCGTCTCGTAAGGATTCATTCCCAGGCGTCGTTCACGCCTCGAGCAACCCCCGCATGTAGGCGGCTGGCACGTATCCTTCGATCAAGGTCACGGTCTCACCTTCGCGATGCATGCGGACCTGCGGGACCGAAATCTCCGGCGTCTTCGTGGGCGAAAATAAGATGTCGTCATGCGTGGCATTCTTCCGGTTCGCGAAGAGCTCCGGCGTGAGATGTCCGCCCAGATGATCGCTGCGGCCAGTCGCCACGTGCATCGTGCCGAGGATCTTCTCGTCCTGGATGTCGCGTCCACTCACCGGAAGGCGCTGTGTGCCGAATCCGAGTTCGCCGAGTTCACCGGTGACCGGATCGCTCTCGAGCTTTGCATTATGAGCTGAGATGACTTCGGGGTTACCGCGCAGAAGCGTAGATTTTTTCACCCGTCCGCCCGTCACATGCTGCAGGCCGATGGTGCCATCCTCGTAGCGCATGGGAAACATCCCCTCCGCGCCCGCCGGGACATAGTAAATTTCCCCGGCGGGAAGATTCGCGACATCTGGACCGCCGCGGCAAAGCCCGTGCGACTTCTGCGCCTCCTGCCCGGCAAGTTCCAGGCGCAGCGTGTATTTCTGATTCTCGAAGACAAAATCGATTTCCACCCAGTCAGCCTTCGTCATGCCCGAACGAAGTTTCTCGGCCTCGCGGCTGACGTCGTCGTAGTTCACGGCCAGGCCGCTCGAGAGGATGACTTCATTCATCCCGTGCATGGTCGCGCCACGGAAACCGTGCTGCTTGGCGAAGGCCGTAAGCGGCGCGGTCGCGGAGTAGGTCGAGATACAGAGAATGATGTCGTACTTTTTGTAGACGTCATCAACGAGGGAGACCTGCTTGCCCTCGGGTGTGAAAGCGATGTCGGGAAGATCCAGATTGCTGCCGCCCGTCTTCTCGTAGGCGTAGATTTCGCCGCCTTGGAGATTCATCTCCGAAAGAACCCCGTTCTTGAGTCCCTCGTAGAAGACGTCGTGGGCGTGCCGCTGGATCGTGAGCTCTGCGTCCCCGAGAAAGCGGAACCCCGTGATGTCGCGCGGATCGTCGAGGTCGATGAGGATGCACACGCGCTCACCACCTTTCGGGGTAAATACCGTGCGGAGCAGGCGCGTGAGGCTGAAAGGGGGAAACTCGCGTTCGGTGAAGTTGGCAGGCTGAGTCATATTCGTACGGTGCGGGTTGCAATGCATTACACAGTGCACCTGTGAGCTCTACGACCCGCATTTGTTTTAAGGTGCAGGAAAGTTCGCGCGTTTGGCAACAGATGCTCAGTTGAAATTTCCAGACAGGAGAAATTTCCCACATGACGGCTCGAGCGCGGGAAGTCATGGCGCGCCCGCCTGGGCGATGGCCAATCGCTTACGGCAGAAGCGTGCCGGCAAGGAGTCCACGCAGAAAACCTGCCGCCGCAGCGCCGGCGACAACCGGGATGATGCCCCATTTCCACCGGATCATGCCGATCGTCGTCACGACCGCGACGATAATGCCGAACCAATTTGGATGCGTAAACGAGGGAAAGAGCAACGGATGCCCGAAGCTGACCGCGAGATTCAGGATAACGCCGACAACCGCCGCAGTGACCGCCGACAGGGCAGAACTGAACCGCGCATTACCGCGCATCCGCTCGATATTTGGCGCACCGAGAAAGATCCAGAGAAAGCATGGGGCAAAAGTAGCCCACGTGGTGACCACCGCGCCGAGCGTGCCGGCAGCAAACGGCGAAAGGGTTCCAGGATGCTGCCACGCACCGACGAAACCAACGAACTGCAGCACCATGATCAGGGGTCCCGGGGTCGTCTCGGCCAGCGCCAGGCCATCGAGCATTTGGCCGGGCGCGATCCAGGCAAAGCGTTCGACCGCTTGCTGCGCGACGTAGGGCAGCACGGCGTAGGCGCCGCCGAACGTAACCATCGCGGCCTGGCTGAAGAAAACGCCCTGTCGCGAAATCGCATGATCGGTTCCGAGCCAGGCGCGCATCAGCAGCAACGGCACCCACCAAAGCGCAAGTCCGATACCCAGGACCACCAGCGCCCGGCGACGCGATGGGTGCGGAATGCGAACATCACGACTTTCGACGCCCGCGTCTTTTAGCACGTGAAAAGCGCGCGGACTGAAGCGCTCGCCGAGCACTCCGATCAGCGCCGCAGCGAGGATGATGATCGGGAACGGGACGCGCGCGAAATAGATCGCCACAAATGCGGCCGCGGCGAGAGCCCACATGACGGGGTTCTTCAACACGCGCCTCCCAATCCGCGTGACCGCAGCGGCAACGATCGCAAGCACCGCTGGCTTCAATCCGTCGAAGATCGCAGTCACCGCCGGAACCCTTCCCCACAGCATGTAGAACCAGCTCAACGCCCACAGCAGAATCGCGCTTGGCAGCACGAAAAGCACTCCAGCAGCGATCCCACCCCACACGCGATGCAGCACCCAGCCAATGTAGATCGCGAGCTGCGTGGCCTCGGGGCCGGGTAAAAGCATGCAATAGTTCAGCGCGTGCAGAAAGCGCGGCTCATCAATCCACCGTCGCTCCTCCACGAGTTCACGATGCATGATCGCGATCTGCCCCGCGGGCCCCCCGAAGCTGATGAATCCCAGCTTGAGCCAAAACCGAAATGCCTCGGCGAATGTAGGGCGCGGACGCTCGGCGGCAACCGGAGCAGCGGCACTCATGCGGCTTCCCGATAGAGCGCAGCGCTCAGAGATCGGAAATCAAAGGCTCGCTTAACGTTCGGCGACGTTTGCATTGGAAACGCATTGCTCACGTTGGAAGTGTGTACTACGCCGATCGTGCCTTTGCGATCTCTGGCCTCTGACCCGCCCCTTCACTTCGCCCGAGGCGCAAGCGCACCTGGCGCGCCCGTCTCGACGGGAAACGGCTTGCTGATATCCAGCGGATCCGAGCGAACAGGCGGGGTCACGGTCTTGGATTCATCGATGGTCGGCGGCACTGGCGTGATGCCGAGCGGGATGCCTGGTCCCTCCTTAACCGGCCCCAAAGTATGCGCCGCGCGATCGCGGGCTTCGATGAAATTCATTTGGAGTTTACTGATCGGCTCGCGCCGCGGCTCATCTTTGAACTCATCTGCAGCGAGCAACTCCCGAAAGCGCTTTGCAGCTGCCTCAAACTTGCCGAGACGACGCTCGAGCTCGCCGCAAAGGAGCAGCACATTCAGTCGATCCTTATGCCCCGGCGAAAGCGTCTGCGCGACCTTGGAAAAGCGATCATAGGCGCGCGAGAGGTAGCGTTCACACAAAGCCGGCTTTTCCTCCACCTGCCAGGAAGCGCGCAGGAAGCTGAAACCAATGTGCACAGGCTCAGCGCCGAGGAACTCCTGCAGATGCGCCAGGCACGCCCACGAAGGGCTCTTCGCGGCGATCATCTGGTAATCACCGCCCTGCACAAAGGCCTTCAACTTTTTCATTACGGGCTCGGGGAGCGCGTCGCTAAAGGCAATGAAGCGGCACTTCGGGCACTGCGGCAGCGTCGGTGGGTCCACCACGTCACCGAGTTTTCTCAAATCGAGGCGCAGCCCCGACGGACGCGTGGAAGTCTCGATCCGCTGCTTCCAGGTTTCTCCATCGATCGGGCACGTGAAGCTCTGCTCGAGCGTCGTCACCGCGCGGGCGAGCAAACCCGCCCAGAGGGAAAGCGCGATCATGAGGAGCAACTTCATCACCTCGCAAACTGACGCACTCCACCCCGCGCGTAAAGTGCGTTGCACCCCGAGAAACTCATCGTCCACCCGGCTCCGCCGCCACCACCATGATTTGCCCGTTTGGCCCACGAATCACATCACGCACCTGGAATCCGCGCTCTCCATCGCGCGAGAATGCGGAGTCTTTCGCCGGCGGTGTCACGCCAGGCGGGAAATCGACGACAATCAGCGCGGCCGCGGTCCCCGGTTGAGTCGGATCCGCATTGGCATCGCGCAACGACTCCCGTGTCCGCAACGCGACGCGCTGGCCGAGGACGCCGGTGACAACGAAGTCCCCCGTGAGCACCGCGGGCTGATTGGGTGAGAACTGACCGACCAGCGCGCTCGCCTGCGCCGGCGTAAGAATGCGTCGCTCCGCCGGTGGAGGGGAAGAAGCCGGCGCCGGAGTCGGCGTGGAGCCGGGCGCTGCCGGCGTCGTTTGCGGCTCTACTTGAGGCGGCGTAGTCGCGCCGATCAGCGGCGCCGGAACCATCGGAGCCGGCGTGGGGCGAGGCGGGTTCTTCACCACAGCTCGCGGCGGCAGCGGCACGGGCGGCGCCGGCGTGGGCACCGGCCTCGGTGTCGTTGATGCCGCCACAGGCGGAGTACGGCTCCCTGTGGTGGGGGGCAGCGTCTTCACCGGCGGCGCAGGCACCGGCTCGACCACGGTGACCTTGCCCGGATCCGCGACGGTGGGCACGCGCACCTCAAAGCGCACCAACTCAGGCGAAGCCAGCGCCTTTTGGTCATCCGCCGTGCCCGCCAGCGCCTTCCGGCGAAAGGCCGCATAGGCTTCGAGCCCCTTATTCAGCCGATCTCCTTTGATCACCGGCAGACCGGCATCGATGTTCATCGTGAACTTCGGGTTGGCCTTCTCCAATTCTTCCGGCGAGCGAAGCGTGAACTCCACATCACGCGACGGAATGCGCCACCCCCCATACGGCAGCGGGATGGTCGTAAATTGCATTCGCCCATCGGCCAGACGCTCCACATGCAGCAGCGCGAAAAGATCGCGCGACCGGTGCAGGTTCATGTCGTATCCGATCGGGAACGCCGTCTTGATCGCCGGAACGGTCTTCGCCGGCGCGGTAAAAAGCATCTCGAGCACGAGTTGCGGATATTCGATCGCCTGGGCGATCACCGCCACGCCCGTGGGAAAGAAGTCGAGCGGCCCAAGTTGATGCGCCTGCACCACGTCGAATTTGCCGGTTACGTAAACCGTGTGCCGCTTCGACTCGCGGTAATTCATGATGAATGCGCGCAAAAGATCCGCATTCTCGCGCTCCAACTCCGCCGGCCCCATCTTCCCAAACCGCTCCAGTACTTTGGATGGACTGAGAAACTCCCCTTTCGGCGCCTCAGTCACTGCGAAGCGTTTTGGCGGCTCGATGCGCTTCAGCTTCTTCAGCAGCTTGTAGCACTTCGGAACCTCCGGATGCG
>CBHXZU010000092.1:0-12375 GCA_966125105.1 uncultured Prosthecobacter sp. | reverse complement strand
CGTGCGAAAGATACACCGCCAGCACCTCGCCCTCGCTAAACTTGCAGAACGGCGTGGAGAGCACGTCTTCGGTGTAGAGATAGCCATGCCGCGCCGGAACGTAATCCACCGGCATCGCGTAATCGTCCCGCATCCGGTCAATGGTGCGGTAGATCGTTTGTGTCGTGACTCCGAGTTCGGCCGCGAAATCCTCCGCGCTTGGCAACTCCCCGACATTCCCCCGCGCGCGCAGGGGCCGGAGCTTGGCGTCGATGTGGTCGATCCGCTTGCGGAGTTGCTTGCCGGGCTGCGGAGCTTCGTCCCAATTCACGCGACGGTGGAGTGGGAGAGCAGGGGACTTCTTCGGGGATTTCATCGTAGGGGCGGTCAGGGAAGCAAGCAGCGCGCGAAAGGCGAGAAAGGAGCGCGGGTGTCCTCGACCCGCCGTTGGAAATCAAAGGGCAAAGCCCCACAACAATCCCTCCTCCGGTTCCGGAACTCCGCACCGGAACCGACCCGCGACTTCTGTCCTCCGACCCGTTGTTTCCCGTCTCCCTTCGCAAATTCAGCAGCGGAAAAAACGGTGTTAGCACCGGAAAAAACAATGTTAGCAGGCCGCAAAACAGAGACAGCACCTTCCAAAACGGAGACAGCAGCGCCCAAAACTGAGACAGCACCCGCTAGAACAGAGACAGCACCGCCCAAAACGATGTTAGCGGCCGGAAAAACGGCGTTGGCAGCCGCCAAAACTGAGACAGCACGCTGCAAAACGGAGACAGCATCCGGCTGAACCCAATTCCTACAGAGAAAATGGCGAAAACTAGTTCTCATCCCAGGCGCGGACGGAACCCACCGACCCGAGTTGCGGAAGCGTCAGGCGATCGAAGCTTGCGAAGGATTGACGCACCGCGGCAGTCGCGTGCAAGGAATCCGGGAAGCGCCTCTCCTCATGCTCTACCATGCTCCGTTTCCCCAGGCTGGGTATGCGTTCGGGCCTTCGGCCCTCAGAGTGCGACGCGATCACTCACGCGAAAGCGCGCAGAACTCCGAGCGCGCAGAGGACGCTGGAGCGGGAAAGAAACGCGGATGGTCCGCTCATTCAGTTGCCAAACTGCGGACCCACGCTTGGGTCGCGGTAGCGCACGATCGCCAGATAGGCGAGCGCTCCCAAAGCGCTTTGATCGCAACCGCGTCCGGTCCGACCGCCCAGTTCCTCCATGATTTCCCAAGTCTGCTCCAACACTTTTGCGCCTTTGGGTGTCCACGTGATGTTCCAACCGGAGTCGGGATTCTCTCCGTTGAATTCCTTCACCCAGCCCACACGCTTCATCTGTTCGAGGATATCGGTCATCCGTTCGAATGCTTCCTGACGTCGTGACATGCGTTGAGGTTCGAGGGAGAACGATGGCGAGTCAATTAGATGACGCCGGATGCGCGCATCGTCGCGTGAGCATGAACTGGTTGCCTTTCGGGAACGACGCACGTGGCGAGGGGCGGCGGCTCGCCGCCTCCGGGCTCGGGTTCTCGAGTGAGCTGTCCGCCGCCAGCCACGACTTCCTTCGCTCCGGCGATGACATTGGGCATTTGGAACGCGAGGCGGACGGGACGGAGCTCGTTACTGTGGAGCTGAGGTCGGCGCAACGGGTGGCCGAAGTGTGGTGATAAGACGGCTGCGACGCGCCTCGTCATGGATGGATTCGGCAAGGCGGACGGCAGCATCGACCTGGTTGGTTCCCGAAAGGGTCGTCGCTGCCGCCTCGAGAACAGTATCGTGCTGCGGGTGGTCCGCATGGCTCTGCGTCCATTCGCTGACCTTTTCGGGTGTCCGCGTCTGCCATTCGCGTCCGAGCGCGCTGTATCCTGCCGCGGAAGTTGCCTCGTCGATCCTCCCCGAGTTTGTCTCGAGCCAGCTGAGCGTGGCCGGTGCATTGGATTGCGCCGCGGTTTCGAAGACCTGCGCGCTTTGGGCTGAGGTAACATAGGGCTGACCGACGTGGCCGTTGAACCAGCGCAGCAAGCGTTCCCCCCGATCCAGGGAAGTTCCCGCGCTTGCCACCTGCTTATTCGTAAGGTTCCGGAAATACTCCTTTTTCGCCGCGCCAGATACGTCGTTGCGTGACCGCAGACTGGTGAACGCGTCTTCCAATCCGTCCGCGCCGAGCGTGACAAATGCATTGTTCAGCACAGCGGTGCCGGTGCCGTTGCCAAAGACGGGTTTCTTTCCGGCAAAGGTGAGCTCGATCGCCGCTTTGGGATCGCTGCGTCCGACTCCTGCCACGAAATGGCCCCAGTAGGCATTCTGGACGGCGTCTGGTTGCGCCAGATACCACGCCATGCATTCCCTGGGTTTTGCATCTGCCCAGCCTTTCAGCATGGTAAAAGTGCGTCCCCGATCTCCAACACGATCCGGCGAGATTGCGTGTTCCAAAGCCGCAGCTCCACCGATGGCCGCGATGTGTTCGAGCAGGATGCTATAAAGCTCTCCTCCCGCGGAACCTTTCGCTTTCATTCCACTCTCGACCCCGTCCAGCACAGTCTTCCAATTCTCCGGCGTCACCTGCGCCAGCAGCGCGGAGAGTTGAGTGATCTTTCCCACGCGAGTCGATGGCTCCGCGATGAGTTGGAAGGAACGCGCCCGCAATTCTTCAGGCGCCCATGGACTGACCGACGCCGTGGAATCACGTGGCGGTTCCGTCACGACAGCGGCGGAATAGGAGACGCGTGGTGATTCAGAAGCCGGAATGCCGGGATCTTCCTTTTTAGACGGTGGCTGAAGCGTTGAGGAGTCTGCACGTTCCAGCGAGCCTAGCCAATAGCCGAAAACGCAACCTGTAATCGCGAGCAAAGCCCAAACGAGATGCAGGGGAGAAGTTCGTTTCATGGCTACAGGATCTTCTGACGCCGCGGTATGCTTTTCCGTTTTGGCCAGGTCAACGGGAAACGGGCACGGCGGATCTGGTTAACGATCTTCTTAGGAGGACGCAGCGCGATCCGGGGCTGGGATGGAACCGCGACGGCGGCGGCACCGGGCGCGGGCGCGCGGGCAATCACCGCGGGCTCGGCGGCCCCCCGTAGTAGTAATGCGTTTCGCACTTCAGGCGCTTTCCGACGCGGCGCGCGGTAATGACGCACCGATCCCATGCCTGCCGGTGCATCGAGTAAACGGCGTGCAAGCAGGTCGTGACTTCGAAAAAGCGCTCGGGAAAATCCTGGATCTCCTCGTCGGTGACGAGATTCCAGAGGCGGTGCTTTACCGCGCGGGCGCAGGCAACGGCTGAGGTGCCGGCGTCGAGTTGCAGTTTAGCCAGGCGCCATTTGGGCGGGATCAGGGTCTGCATCAGTTGGCGCAATTCCTCGGATAAAGCCCAGGAGTCCTCAAGAAAGGCAAATTCTTCGTCGGGGTGCACGCCGGCGAGGAGAGCAGAGGCGCGTGCACTTGCCGAGTCGGGAGATGGCTCCGATCGCCGCAATGCGGAATGTTTCTTACGCGGGAGACGGCGCAGATCAGCGCAGACGAGGAATTCAGGACGGCCCAGTTCCACGATTTCGGGGATATCTCCGCGCCCGCGGACGCATGCACCGTGGACAGCATAGCGGCCCTCCATGGTTCCTGCCTTCCTGATCAAACCGGAGGGGAGAAGCTCATCGATCAAAAGTGACGAGTTCTCTGCGGGGAACGTCCGGGTCGCGAACCGGCCAATGATGTCGCCCCGCTGGGGCTCTGAGAGTGGGGGGGTGGAGATCTATAAAGATGGCGATCCTTCGGACCTAAACAGCGCGCCATTCTCGTAACGCGCGCCGTGCCGTGGCGGTCCAACTCGATCGCGGATCAAAAGAGCGGAGATTTCCGCAATTCCGGACGAACTTTTTTTGCGGGATCCGAAATTTCCGCGGCAATTCCGTCAGAGGCGCGCCTCTGGAGAAAACTTTTCCGAAGAAAGGGAGGGGGGTCATACACGGAATGTATGACCCCTCCCGGTAGAGTGTGCGGCGTTCTGAGTGACTGATCTTCCGATCGGAACTCCCGGGCCGCCGAGTGGCGGATGCCGAGAGCGAAGACGGGGACGGGCGCTACGGGGCAACCAAAAAAGAAACACACATACCTATGAACCAACGTGGAAATGAAGAAGTGAGCATGCTCAAGCGCATCAAGCGCTACGTGCTCGAAAACACCATCACGCCGCCCTTGCCGGCGGTGGACGCGCTATCGACGAAAATCGATGCCGGCATTGCGGCCTACCAAACCGCGGCCGGCCTCCAAATCGGCGGCGCAAGCGAGTCGACCGGCGGCGTCAATACTCGCCGCGAACTCTACACAGAGCTGCGCGGTTATTTGAAAGACCTGGCGCGTGTCGGCCGCTCGCTCGACCGCGCGACGCATCCGGGTCTCGCGGAGACCTTCGTGCTGCCGCGCACCAACAGCTATCCGGTGCTGCTGGCGACTGCCGATGCGATGATCGCCAAAGCGACTCCGCTGGAGGCAGAGTTTGTGGCGAACGGCATGCCGGCGACCTTCCTCGCCGACATCGCGGCGCTGGTGACTGCCTTTAACGGCGGCACCGATTCGAAGATCGACGGCCACCAGACGCAGGTGGAGGCGACTTCGGCGCTGCGCCACAGCGCCGCGGCCGCAATGGATGCGGCGGTCAAGCTCGATGCGATCCTCCGGGCGCATTTCCGGAATAACCCGGTGAAGCTGGAAGGATGGATCAGCGCGCGTCATGTGGCGCGTCCGGGCGAGCCTAAGGAGGAGGAGACGCCGCCGGATGGCTCTGGAATCGAGGGCGGCTCGGGATCGGGTGGCGACACCGGAGGCGCGGGCAGTGGGAGCGGGATTGCGGCGCTTACGGGCGGAGGAGAAGGGAGCGCGCTCGGCTGACCGCATGCATTGGCCAATTGCCACCTGGAGCGAGCGATCGCTCTGGGTGGCAAGCGGCGGGGCGGATGTTTCAACGTCGAACTTCCAACGTTGAAGGCGAGGCGCGTCCGGAGATCCAGGACACCCACCTGCGTCACGCCGGGCTTCCGCTCTCTCGGGTAACCAAGATTCCCGATGACCACGACGCGATCTGCGACGAGCGTCGCCGAATGGAAATCAGTCGGAGGAAAAACTCCGGCGGATACCAAAAATATCGACGCGCCGTCCGGGTGAACAACCACGACGTCGTTGTAGATATAGAGGTCTGGATCGTAAGAATCCTCGTGCTCACCCGCGATCAATCCCTTCCGGCCATCGGCCAGGACCCTGCGATCGAATCTTACGCAGGTCCAATTGTCCACGCGCCACCTTCGCCAACGGCGAGCGCGATCTTAACTCGGAATGAGCGTCGCACAGAGTGCCGCAGGCACGCTTGCGCTGTAGCGCGGCTCGCCAAGAGCGGTATTGGCTTTCGATGCTTGCGGACATGCTCTCCTGGGTTTTGGAGCGCCGAAGCTTCCCGCGAGCCGCGCTTGCGCTTAAGTGGCGCGCGGGCACCGCTCTGGCGAGCCGTGCTACGCAAGCGTGCTTGCCACACTTCTCGCCGGTTTATTTCACCGCATTTCTCCTCAATCCGAAATATGGCGCGAAGTCGCAGCGTGTAGTTATCTGGGGCCTCTTAGCCACCATTAGCGCGCGCATGAACATGAAGGCGGAAGAAGTGTTTGAGGTCATTTTCTGGACGCTGTTTGCATCGATGTTTGCGATGCGCTTCTGGTTTGCATTTCGCGTCTGGCGAACCGGTGAGCAGCTTCGGGCTGATGACGCTGCTCACGAACCCATGGGCTTCTGGGCGCGTATCACCGATTGGCTATTCCTTCTTCTGCTCGCGGCGATTGTTGTCCATCTCACATTGCTCGGTGGCGATCTCCGCAGATTTGCATTTTCCGCGCCGAATTGGCTGCGCTGGGCGGGATGCGCGTTGGGCGTCATCTCCGTGGGACTTTTTGCGTGGGCACATGCGATCCTCGGACGCTTCTGGTCTCCCCATTTGCTACTTCGCCGCGGGCATCAATTGATCACCCGCGGTCCCTACGCGGGAATCCGGCACCCGATTTACTCAGCCATTGTGGGGTGGTTGATGAGTCTTGGCCTGGTGACGGCCAACTGGACTCCCTTCGTGCTCGCAGCGGTCGGATTGCTGCATTTTCTGTTAAAGATCCGAGGTGAAGAGAAGATGATGCTGGAACAGTTCGGAGAGGAGTATCGAGTGTATAGGCAAGGCACCGGGCGACTTCTTCCCGCGTGCAGGAAACACGAGGCGCCGCTGATCTAACTATCCGCTGCGGGAAGCAGCCAACGCGATCGGGGAGTTCGGACGTTCCACGCCTCTTCCACCCCTGTTTGACAACCAGGCAACCACCTTGCGATATGCGCGCATGGACATGTCGCGTCGTTCCTTCCTCACCACTCTCGGAACATTGTCGGCTGCGCCATTGTTGGCGCGCGATTATGGTCCAGGCGCGGCACCCGCGCGCTATCCGGAGCCCGACGTCATCGCCCTGGACGCGGAGCGCTTCGGAAAGATCAAGGTGGGAAACTCGGCCATCGAACGCCTGCATACCGGCATGCGCTGGGCGGAAGGGCCGGCGTGGAGCGGCGCCGGTCAATACCTGGTGTGGAGCGATATCCCCAACGACGAACAACTCCGCTGGGTGCCGGATCAGAGCGGTAAGGTGAGTGTCATTCACAAACCGGCGGGCTTCAGCAACGGCAACACCTTCGACCGCGAGTGGCGCCAAATCTCGTGCGAACACGGCCCACGTCGCGTCACGCGCTACGAACCAAATGGCGAACTCACCGTGCTGGCGGAGTCGTTTGAAGGAAAGCCGCTCAACGCGCCCAACGATGTCGTTGTCGCGCCCGATGGCGGCATCTGGTTTACAGACCCGGGCTACGGCGCGCTGTTCGAATACGAAGGCAAAAAGCAGCCACTGCAGCAAAAGGAGGCCGTTTACCGCATTGATCCGAAGTCCGCCAAAGTGGAGCGCGTCACCGACGAGATCTTTAAGCCAAACGGACTCTGCTTCTCACCCGACTACAAAAAGCTCTACGTCGCCGACACCGGCTCCTCGCACTACAAGGAGGCGCCAAAGAACATCAAGGTATGGGACGTGGATGGAACGAAGCTCAAGAATGGACGCGAGTTTTGCTCCATGAAGATGAAGGAGGCGGACCAGCTCAATTTCGCAGAGGCCCGGGATCGGACTGCCATGATGCAGCGGATGAAGAAGGATCTCCTCGCCGCAGAGGTCACCTCCGCAGCTGCCTCCGATGGAACGGTGGCCGGCATGCCCGACGGCATTCGCTGCGATGTGGAAGGCAACGTTTGGGTGGGTGGGGGATGGGTTGGCCCCGGTTACGACGGCGTGCACATCTTCGCTCCCAACGGCGAACGAATCGGCCTCATCCTGCTCCCCGAAATCTGCAGCAACATCTGCTTCGGAGGCCCCCGCCGCAACCGCCTCTTCATGACCGCGAGCCAATCACTCTACGCGGTGTATGTAGAGACGAAGGGGGCTCACTTCTGCTGATCGACTCCATTCCTCGGTTCGGTTCCCGGCTTTGGCGCATGCTACGCAACGATGGCGCGTTCTACGTTCAACGGCAGCGCGCTCTATATTCCCACCCATTCGAACGCACACCCCATGAACCAAGCCGGGATTTTCTCTCTGCTGCTTTTGGCATTTTCCGGAAGCGCCCAGAGACAACTCATCCTGGGGGTTAACTATGATGTTCCCGGCAACGGCGACGGCCGCCGAGTCAGGAATAAGTTTCGCTCACGCGGAGTGGGAGGCAACCTGGGAAGGCTACCTCGCGGGTGCGCGCGCCTTCGGCGAAACGTCGGGTCGCAACATTGGAAGGTTGCGCCAGGGGTCAAGAGTGGCAGAGTCGGGCTGGCTTCGAAAAGCGCCTTTCCGCCCCTGATGGCAGGTCCAACAATGGACTGCTGCTTGGCGTGAGCCCTGCTCCCCATTTCTGAAGCCGTCCGCATTCCCGCTAGTCCGCGGAACGCCCGATCACCGCCATGAAATGCCGTTTCTTGCTGTCCCTCGTCACCTTCGCCTTGCTTCTCGCCCTTGGGGTCCGGGCTGACACCACGACGAATGGGACGTTTCGGTTTTTGACTCAGTCTCTCCCTCAAGGAACGACCAACGCCCAGTATTCGGCGCGCATTATCACGGCGAACGCGGATGGACCGGTCACCTTCACGGCCAAGACGCCGCTTCCGGCGGGACTCTCGCTGGACACAATGAGCGGATTCATCTCGGGAATCCCCGCGGAGACGTTCAACAACGGAATCAGCGTGGCGGCAAATGACACGACGCAGGAGATCCAATTCAATGTAACTTTGAAGATCAGCGCCGCGGGCGGCGGCGGCAATGGAGGCGCGTCGTTCGCGAATACGAGCCTTCCCGATGGCCGAGTGGGAACTGTTTACCTGCAGCAGTTGACTGTGGCCGCGGGTGTGGGTCCGTTCACTTTTGGCGCGCAGAATTTGCCGCCTGGAATTTCGCTCAATGGCCTGACCGGCATTCTATCGGGCACTCCGACAGCGCCAGGACGTTATTTCGTGACGCTGTCCGCCTACGATGCCGGGGAGAATAACAATTCCGCGACGGTGCTGCCGGTCCTCGTTCTGCCGACCGCGTCGGATTTTCAATTCACCACGCAATCACTGACGAACGGCGAAGTTGGGACTTCATATTACGACGCTTACCTGGTCGCGAACGCCGCGGGTACGGTAAGCTTCGCGGCGAGCGGGCTTCCGCCTGGGCTCATGATCGATTCGGCAACGGGAGTGGTGACAGGCACGCCGACGGTGGCCGGGACCTTCGAAGTGTTCATTAGCGCTTCCGACGGCGCGGGCACAATCTCGTCGAACGTCGGGATGATCATCGCGCCCTCATCGACGAGCCATTTCTATTGGAATGTCTTCAGCCTTCCGCCGGGCTTGGTGAGCGTGTCCTACGACCGTCAGCCGCCTCTAACCGCCGCGACAGTGAACGGGACGAATGTGACCTACAGCGCGACGGGCCTGCCGCCGGGGCTCGTTTACCATCCGACGACCGGAGAACTGAGCGGAACGCCGACGGTGGTGGGCGAATTCGATACTTTGTTCACCGCGACGAGCACATCGCCTGCGGAGGTGCTCACATTTCAATTCCGCTTCGTCATTCTCCCGGTCACGGGAGGGGACATCGGCAGTGTCCCAGTGAATCTCTGGATCACCCAGCAAAAGCTCACGGTAGGCACGGATGGTGAGGAGCGGTGGTCGGGACAACTCCTCTTCAACGCGGATCGCCGCGAAGCGAACCGATTTGATCCACTGACGGATAACCTCACTCTTTCCCTAGGTAGTCGAGTTTTGAGCCTGCCGGCGGGCCAGCTCACCGGGAATGATGCATCCCTGCATTATGCGTCTCCCCGCGGCCAGCTTCCGACTGAGTCGGTGAAACTGTCGCTTTCGAAGCAATCGCTCCTCTGGAAGACCGGGCGTGACACCATCGCCGCCACGGTTCCCGGCGAGCAGATCGTCGCTCTGACGCTTGGCTCGCAGGTATTCCGCACCACCGTGCTCTTCGATGAGCGCGGCAAGGCGAACGCGTTCTCATCGACGCGCCCTTGCTTCGTGCTCGCAAAGGGGAACGCAAGGATTCGCGCCACAGGCACCGATTCCGCAGTGCTCTCGATGCTCCTGAGCAACCCGAGCTTTATCTTCGAAACGGGTGACACGCTGCGAATTCGTCTCCTGCAAGGAACGACTGTCCTATTGGACAGGGACTGCACCCCGCTGGCTACCGTGAAGCAGACCGCCAAGAGGGATGGAACACTGGTCTTCGCCGTGAAAACGCTCGCAGATGCCGCGACGACGGATCGGATCCAAAGATTCTCCTACAGTAGCGCAAACGGGAAGTTGGCCCTGTCTCTTTCCGGCCTGACGCTGGATGGTTTGGACGATGGCGCGGCGCACGTGACGATCGAGCTCACGATTCGAGATCGGATTTATACTACAGGTGTGACATTCTTTGGCGCGAACCCCGGGAGCTACTCGATTCCTATTCGCTGACCAATTCTCCAGTGGGATTTGGACGCGAAAATTCTAGCAGCGGTGGAAGACCGGAAATCTATCGAAGCCCGAAATTAGGGTGCTCCGTTTTTATCGAACTTCGCGTCGCGGATTTCCGGAGGTAATCGCCACGGCAGATAATGCGCTTCCAACTTCGCATTCAACCCAATCTCCACCACGCGTGAGTGGATTCCCGCGGCCGACAGGACGATCGCGAACAGTATTCCGGGCGCGCAGACCAAGGCCAATGGGGTGCGCCATGTCCATCCCCATCGATTTCTGCCGGCGAGATAGAGCAACAAGCCGATGGCGACGGAAACGAGCAGCGCGAGTGCGATCGGACTGACAGCGACAGTCACCTCCGGGAAAACGCGCTTGGCGAATTCGAGCCATCCAAACGTGAGCGCGTGGATAAAGTGCGCGACTACATTCGGGTCCGATGGCGGCGGCTGAGCCTCCCAAAAGACCCAGAGGATCGCGACACCCGCGATACCTGCCATCCAACGCCGCCAACTGAGGTTAGCGCTCATGCTTCACCTCAGGCATCGTTTCCAGGTAATGGAGAAGCTGCGCTTGCTCGACCTGCCTGGCGCCGGCGTCCTTCTTCGCGATCATTCCGCCGAACTTCTTGAAGTGCTCCCCATTCCGAGGCCACAGCACGACTTCCTCGACCTGGCCGTAGCGATTCAATTCCAGATGCGTGGCGTAAACGGAGTGCGCATTCGACGGCGGCCCCGACGCACTGAGCGGCACGGGAGTCGCGCGCCATCTTTTTTCCCATTCTTTCCGTTCGAGAAGATCTTCGATCAGTCCGCTCGCCAGTGCGCCCGCGTGGTATAGAACCATGCGACCTCTGCTGGAGCGGTATTTGAGCCACGGTTCCTCGGAAGTGGAGAGCCATGAAACCTGGTGCACCGTTCCCGCCAGGCACATCCCAGACAGGATCGCGCACCAGGATAGTCCGGTGAACGTCGCGACAGTTTTCAGGCGGGGACTTTCCTTCGAAAAGGTTCCGCACATTCTTTGCAGCAGCAGGACAAAGGCGACGAGGCCGACGATCCACCACGCCAGGCTCCATGAGGGTTCAAACTGCCCAACCATGCGAATGATGGAAAAGATCCAGCCGATCGCAAAATGGATCGGCGGCTCCATCAGACCAAGGCCGAGCATCACATCGAACGACACGAGGCACAAAAGCAGGAGGAACGCGGAGCGCAGCGCTTTCATGGGGTTTGCGAGGACGCGCGGTCTTGCTCTCCACGCTCGATGGCCTGTTCAACCTCCTTACGCCCGGCCTTGATGATCTCTCCATTCGAGAAGAGGAAGTAGCGTTCGTCGCCGAATACGTCGGGCTCGACGGCGAGAACTTTCTTCGGTCCGTCCGTGGTCAATCCTCCATTGTAGATGTAGCGATGTCCCGCCTCGCTCGCGGACTCCCAAATTTCGTGCATCAACTCCGGATCAAAGTCGTCTTGAGGGAACTTCCCTTCGTGGGCCTTTGCATAGATCCAAAGCGCGGACCGAAGGTTTGCAATGGTCTTGCGTCGGAGCGGATCGTTGGCTGGATCGTTCAATCGATAAGTGGTCCCTTGCTTCCGCCAGGCACCAGGCGTCAGGAGCTCACGCGCGCCGGAAATCATCGAGAGCACAAGTATGGCAGCCAGTCCCAGAAGCACCGTCATCGCAAGGGCTCGCCCGTAACCGAGGCGGGGCATCCGCGGAAAATCCTTGGTCGCAAGATTCCAAAGCCATTTCACGCCGAGCGCGGAGACCAACAGAAGCACGAGGAAGAACGACAAGTCCTCGATCCGGATTCTGGTTACTTCATTGAAGCTAAAGCTGGGCATGCCAGCGACGGCAGATGTACTCAGCGCCAGGAGGAGAAAGAAGGGGAGTCGCACGGTGCAGACATTATTTCGGTCAGGGCATTCTGCCAGCGGGTGACGATGGCAAACATGTTAGAGCGGAAAGTCCCACGCAAGTGACCACACGTTCAGCGATTTTGAACAGGCCTTGAGCGAACTCGCGCCCGCAAAATGCGCCGAGATCGCCGCAAGCCGTCGAAGTGAAGTCCGCGCGCTGGCGGAGTCGGATTGATCCGATGGTTCCGCTAAGGAGGACGAGTGATTCCAAGAGAACGATGACTTGGCGCCGGGTCGCCGAGATTCGTCCGGGAGCTGCGAGGAGCCGCTCACAAGCGGCATTTGTGTAAAGCTAGGTTTACACAAACGACGCACAGAGCAGGCGCGGTGCCACAGCGGCATGCAAAACTGGGGTGAAGTTAACTGTACTACGCAAGTGCCTCATAGGCAGCGTTACAACTACAAATACTATAAAAAGCATAACT
>CBHXZU010000091.1:0-12379 GCA_966125105.1 uncultured Prosthecobacter sp. | reverse complement strand
GGCCGGAGCGTCCTTGATCACGCTCTGGTAAATGTTGTCGATATTCCCCTCGCGGTCGCGGTTGAGAAAATCTGCGATGACCTCGTTTGGCGTGAGGTCGTAGGATCTCGGACTCACACCGAGCTGCGCGGCGCCCTGCATTAACTCCGCCAGCGCTTGACGGATGGTCGAGAAGGTCTGGTCGAGGTTGGGCGGAACGTCCGTGAGCGCCTTCCCTGCTTCGGGTTCGCGTGGAAGACCGAGCGCCGCGCGCTGTTGATACACGCTTTCCATAGCCTGCTGTACCTGCGCTTTCGCCACGTCGCGTTGCTCACGCCGTTGATCGAATTCCTCGGCGCTCGCCACCTTCGTGGTTACGAGCTTTTGCGCCCGTTGAAACTCCGTTTCTGCCAATGCGAGGCTCGCCTTCGATTGGTCGAGAGTCGCAACCCGGGCACGCAGGAGCGCGACCTGGTTGTCCACATCCTCAATCGCGTGCTGAAGCTTGAAGCGATAAGCGCGCGTTTGCCCGATCTGCCCGCGCACGGTGGCCTCCGCGACGACCAGCGCGGCTTTCGCGGCATCGACGCCCGCCTGTTTGATCGCCGCTTGCACACGGTAAGGTTCGGGATCCAGCTGCACCAGCGGGTCGCCTTTCTTGACGCGGTTGTTGTCTTCTACCAGGACTTGAGCGACCTGGCCCGCCACGCGCGGTGCGACGAAAGTGACGTAACTGTTTACGTAGGCATCATCCGTCGATTCCGCGCGCCGGGAAGGCCAGATCCACGGCACGCCTTTCCAAGCGAGCAGGGCGAGCACGACCAAGGCGACGATCCATTTCCAGGGGCGTCTCGGCGGCGAGCCTGGAGGGGTTGGGGACGCGGGGGGAGGGGCGGGTGATGTGGATGGGGGAGCAGACGGTGCAGGTTGTCGTGGTTCGTCGCTCATACGCCTCTCCTATAACGCCGCTCGGGCGACCTGCGGCGGCAAGGCAAGGGCATGAGTTGTCGTAGATTGCGAGTTCATAGCCGCTCGTTCCTCGCGGCAACCGTTGGCTGAATGGTCGGTAGCCATCGGCGTATCGATCGACTCCAAGAATGTGCCGTGCAGGTCTGGGACCCTCCGCCGAGATCGCGCCGCGCTGGAATCGCAAATCGCAGGGAAGCGGCGCTTTGTGTCACTATTTTGCCTCGATTCCTGTTGGAAAAAGAGCCTGCAGTCCGACTCGCGGGTCAATTCCTGTTGGGAATTCGTCGTGTTGCCCGACTCACGAGTCAATTCCTGTTGGAAAATCGTCGTGAAGTCCGACTCACGGGTCGATTCCTCTTGGAAAATCGTCGTGAAGTCCGGCTCACGGGTCGATTCCTGTGGGAAAATCGTCGTGAGTCCGGCTCACCGGTCGATTCCTGTTGGAAAAGGCCCTCGAGTTTCTCGGCGAGGGGAATTTGCCAAGAGGAAGTTTGGCCCGATTCTCGCCGATCCGATAACGCCGGAAGGAAACGGCCAGTCCGCTCAACGCCCCCTTTTCGCGAAACGGTCTTCCTTGTCTGCCATTCTGGTGGATTCGCTACAATTTGTGGGCACGCAGGCGGCGAGTGGAAGCAGCCAGCCCAAGCGCCTCGCGCGAACCACTTGTGTGCGAATCGTTAAGGACGGGACCTGCCTATTTGCCTCGGGAAAGTCGTCCTCAAAAAATCCGGCGTGGCAAGTGCCACATCAGCCTATTCCCAATCGACCTCCCCTATGAAATCCGCGCGCGAAACACCTGTTGTGGTGCGGGAGGGGCAGGGCGCAACGAAGCTGTCTCGCGAGGAGTTTTGCGCTCGATACAAAGCGCAGTTTTTTGATCCCGCATTTGAAGTCGCTTCGACCGAAGTCGAGCGGATCACTGAGATAGCGTGGAAAGCCTACGATGAAGGGCGCAAGAGTCCGCGGACCCGGAAGGCAGGTCCGGAGTTCGCAAATCCGGAGCACGAACTTTCGATCGAGTGGCTCGAAGCTCGCGTTCGCATCCAGGAAGCGCATCGAGAGCACGACTGCGAAGATGGCCCTTCGCGGATCCTCCTTATCTGTGCATCACCGCGAACTGACGAGTCCTGCCCGAGCGAGATGTCGAAGACGTTTCGCCTCGTGCAAATCGCTCGCGAGTGCATCGCGACCAACTCGGAATACACCGTCGATTTCCTGGATCTCAGTCACCTGACATCGGATTACGGCCGAAAAATCCACCCGTGCAAAGGTTGTGTTTCCACGGCCATGCCGCTCTGTCACTGGCCGTGCTCCTGTTACCCCAATCATTACATGGGGCAGATCCATGACTGGATGAATGATCTCTACCCGCGATGGGTCGCGGCGCATGGGGTGATGATCGTAACGCCCGTGCACTGGTACCAATCACCCAGTGTTCTCAAGCTGATGATAGACCGGCTCGTTTGCGCGGACGGTGGGAATCCGGATCCGACGACGACAAATGGCAAAGACGCCGCAAAAGCCAAGGCGGTGGAACTGAATGGCTGGCATTATCCAAAGCACCTTGCGGGTCGGCGCTTTTCCATCGTGGTGCATGGCGATGTGGAAGGGGCGTGCGGCGCCCGACGCGCTTTGCAGGATTGGTTGACCTGGATGGGCCTGGTCGCAGCCGGCGCGCCGGCGGTCTTTGAACGCTACGTCGGATATTACGAGTCTTACGCCGAAAGCCATGAAGCACTCGATCGTGATCAAGCACTCATGGAAGAAACGCGGAACGCCGCCCGCGCGCTCATGGAAGCAGTTGCAGAAACGCGAAATGGCCATGTGTCTCCGGGAAGTGACCTGACTCCCCCGCGACCCAAATGATTTCCATCCTTCGCCAGCGGCGAAGATACGCAATTATTGCCAACCGCTTCGACTTTCTATTGCCATGAGTTCACTGCCTTCCAAACCAGGTATCGAAGATCGCGCCGCAGGTTGCATCGTGGGAGCCTTCATCGGCGATGCATTGGGACTCGGACCCCATTGGTATTACGACCTCGACGAGCAGCGCCGCGACTTCGGCGAGTGGATCGATGGCTATCGCGACCCAAAGCCCGATGCGAAGTATCACCGCGGAATGAAGGCCGGCGAGTTGTCGCAGACGGGAACCATCATGCTCCTCCTTCTGCGTTCGATCGCGGAGCGCGGCGACTACGATCAGGGCGACTTCACCCGTCGTTTGGATGAAGAGTTTCTACCGAAGCTAAATGGCGAGGCGTTTGGCGGACCCGGCGGATACACGAACCATTCCTTCCGTCAAGTTTGGCAAGCCCGAGTGAAGGAAGGGAAGCCGTGGGGCGAGACGGGTGGGAATGCAGATACTTCGGAAGCCGCCGAGAGACTTAGCATCATTGCTGCGCGCTATGCTCTCGATGCAAAAGCGAGCGCCCGGCACGCCTGCGAGAATTGCCTCCTCAGCCAGACAGACTCGCTCGTGGCTCAACAGAGCGTCGGCTTTGCCTGCGTCCTGTCCGCGCTCATTCGCGGTGAGCCGTTCGACGAGATCCTTTCCGAGAACCTGATGGACTTGGTCCGGAGCGCAGATGTTCCGTTTGTCGCAAAAAGTTCCATCGCCAGTGCCGCGGGCGAGCAGGCGTCGTTTGGCTTTGCGTCGCCGGACGCGATGCTGCTGCCCTCGTGGATCGCCGAAATGGCGAAGGATTCCGGCATCCGGATCGAGCCGGCGTGGAAAGTCTCGCTCGTTTACGGGATGTCGTGCGCGATCAATTTTGTCCTGCCCGGCGCATACTACCTCGCGGCGCGCTTTTCCCAGGACTTTGAAAGCGCGGTGCTCCATGCGATCAATGGCGGCGGCCAGAACATGTCGCGCGCGTGTCTCGCCGGAGCCCTCGTCGGGGCGCAGTGCGGGTTGAGCGCCATCCCGCAGCGCTTCATCGACGGCCTCAGAGACGGAAAGGAAATCGTATCCCTTGCACAAAAGGTCGCAGCATCGACCGCCAAGCCCAACCAACCATGAGCGTCCAGGTTTACGGCTGTAATCACGTAGCGATCGAAGTGGGCGATGTCGAAAAGGCGGTCGCTTTTTACGAAGACGTCTTTGGTTTGAAGAAGCTCGATGCCGGGGAAGGCGACGCGTTCTTTCAACTTGGTGAGCATCAATTCCTCGCAATGTTCGAGCGCAAGGGCATGCCGCCAGTGACTGGCAATCACCACTTCGGCATCATGGTTCGCGACGATCAGCAAATCGCCGAAGTGCGAGAAAAGCTGACGAAGAAATATGGCCTCGAACTCATTGAGGGCTTTCGCTGCGACTTCCGTGATCCTTGGGGCAACCGCATCCAGGTCGTCGATCTGCATGACGAGTCGCTGATCTGGCTCCTGCCATACCGCGAGGTGCAGAAGGCGGGAGTGAAGTTTTCGGGGTGATGCGATTGGACTGTCATTCGATGCCCGGCTTTACAGCGCGTCCGACTGTGAAGCGCATACGGTCGCCGAAAGCCTCCGACCGGTCAGCGTTCTCCTGGATTCGGCAACAGACGAGCTTGCGTCGCCTTCACCTGCGCCCATTTTTCCGGAGAAATCGCAGGCCTGATTTGCTGCTCGAAACGCGTGCCGCCGAGCTTTGCCAGGGCCATCCAAACGTAGGGGCTTTGCTGTTTCCAATCGCGCAAGAGAAGATCGGACCGCTCGGAATCCGTGGCCTGATCTGTCAATACCAGCATCGCCAGCGAATCGGCTTCGACTCGCGACCGTCCGGCGCTGGATAGTTCGCGCCATTGCTGAATGGCGGCGTCTTTCCGTCCCGCGTTCCAGTTGGCGACGGCCCGCGTCCACTTCGTTCCGGAAAGCGCAGGGGATGCTTCGTCGAGTTGATCGGCGAGCACTTGCCACTCCACTTTGCTCTTCAACGGATCTGTTCCCGCGAGGTGCTGGTTGAATCGCGCCGCCGCCAAGATGTGGCGGGCATCACTGCGATCTGGATGTGAGTTGAGCACTTCCGCGGCATACGCGCGCGCTTCGGCATCATGTCCTGCGCGGAGACTGGCGTTTGCCAGGAGCAGCCGGTCCTGCACGTAGGTGGATGTGTCGTGCACCCCGAAAAGGCGGCTGAAGGAGAGCGCCAGCGCCAAGGCTGCCGCGCCGATGCAATTGCTCTTTTTAGCCTGGTTCCACTCTTTCCATACCGACGTGGCGATGACCGACGCGCCGCCAGCAAATAGCGCAGCGAAGGGCACGAGGGGAAAACGAAAGCGGTCGCCGGCGAAGACGAGAAGCCCGCCAGCAAGGTAAGCGGTCGCCAGAAGGAGCAGCGCCGCTGGCTGCCTCCAATTGTCGCGTCGCGTTGCGTAAACGCCAGCGACTGCGAGGCAGAAAACGATGCCCCATGACAACGGATTCCAGCGGAGCAGGGGAGATTCCGCTTTGTGGAAAGAGAAGGTCTTGTTGTTGTACTGCTCGAAGTCGTTGAGGAAGAAATAGAGCTTCCGCGCTTCGAGCCCCACCCATCGACCAGGCGCGGAAAGGATCGCCGCCTTCGTTTTGTCGCGCCAGAAACGATCGTTCTTCAGCGGCTCGCTCTGCTCGCCTGTCTCTGCGCGATAGAGGGTTTCCGATTCGATGCGCGCCGGATTCTGATGCGTGCCTTCATAAGCGACGGCAGACTTTTGCGCGTAGTAGCGCCCATTCGCATCGGGGCCATTCGCCACCCACAGACTGAATCCGCCTTGCCATGGCATCACGCCGAGGTGTCCCGAGACCGAGCGCTGCCAGCTCGCGTAAGCGAGCAGCGGAGGCAGCATGCCGGCGATCACCAACGCGGGCACAAGCAGGCGCTTCCGATTGCCATTCGCGATCAAGGCCGCTGCGAGCGGCATTGCGACCAGCATTGGGAGAAAGTTTGGCCGCGCCAGGAATGCGAGCGACATGACCAGGCCACACGCGATCAACCGTCCCGCGCCGATCTTCGCCAACTGCGCGGTCTTTGCGGACGACAAGCACAACCATAACGCGATCACCGCGAGGGAGAGACTGAACGTCGTATCCAGCGGTTCCGCCGCGAAGTAGTTGGCGAGTGGATAGAGACCGAAGAGAAAACCCGTGAGCAGCGCGGGCCCCACTCGATTCCAAAGCAACCAAGCGCAGCGAAAGAGCGCCGCCGTCGCCGCGACGTGTAAGATCACGCCAACGACGCCGGCAATCATCAACACATCGCCATCGCTTACGCCCGACCGAGCGAAGAGCGAGAGCAATGCCGGGTACAGCATCGCGCGAAAGAACGGTTCGGTCGGAAGCGATCCCTCCGCGATTTGCCGGGCGAGCGCAATGTTCTCGCGGCCGTCGAGCACCGGAACTTCACCGAAGGGTGTGCCCCAAAACCAAAGCAGATACGCCAGCGCATATGCGGCCGTCGTGACGAGCAGGATCGCCATCCATTTGCCCGAGGCTCGAATGCGCTGCGGGGCCGAAATGTGCGTAGTGGATTCCACGGAGCCGGAACGCTACCGGGAATCCTGCCGACTGTGCATCCGGATTCTGCGAGAACGCGGCGCGGCTATTTTGCGGGCGCTCCGTGGATACGGAACCAGGCGAAACGGGTATAGCCTACAGGACCGAGCTCGGTGTGGTCCTTGTCGTTGGCACTGGCCGACATTTTGCCCACGCGAACTGCCGCCGGTTCGCCGGAAAACTGCGAGCGCGGGAAGCGCGCGACGACTTCCGCCAATCCTTGCATGGCTGGGCCTGCTGCCATGATCCGTACCTCGCGCTCGTCCCAATGCGCGGAGAGAATCACATCTGCTTGCTCACCGAGCACCGCGGGGAAGGTCTCCGTGCCGTTTCGCGTCAGGGCGATGCGTCCGTCTTTTCGTCGGCTGACTTTTAGCCTGTCGCCGCCTGACCAAATAACGGCCAAACCCGGGCCCCATTGTTGCGCTTCGTCCTGCCCATCCTGCCAAACCGATGCGCTCACGCCGGTGGCGCCGTGAGGGAGGGGCGTCTCATACCACGCATGCACGTTTGCTGGAATGGTGAAGACCAATCCTCCGTCGGCGCGGATGCCTCCCGCTTGCACTTTGTCGGAAACGCTGGCCTTCCATCCCGCCGGAGGAATGTTGGCAAAGTTTTCTTCGCGCATGACCGACTCGGACTTGGCGACGCCAGCTGGCGCGGCGTCGACGACATGGGATTCCTCGTCGATCCAAAGGAGCATCCCTTTGTGACCGGGGATGACGAGGGAGTCGTTCACTCCATACAGGGCAGCGCGTGGCTGGAGCGGCGGGATCGCCGGAGCGTAGAGCTTAGCCTTTCCCGCGGAGAGGCCCAGGGCGGTCCAGTCGATTGCCAGTTTGATTTGCTTCGAGGCGCCGTCGAAATTTCCGAGGGCCAGCAACGCGCGGCCTTTCTTCTTCCAGACGGTGGCCTTCACGGCCCCTTCGCCAGTTTGCACCGGCGAATCCTTGCCGGCCCACCAACCGATGAACTCGGAATCGGTCACGCCAAAGTCGTCCCACGCTTTCCAAAGGGCGCGTGGATCGCCCTGCCAGCCGAGCCGGCCCGTGCAACCATGAACGAGCCCTAGCCACGGGTTGCCGCCACCCTCGAGCATTTCGCCCATGAGACCAAATGGAACCCCGCTGAGCTCGACGAGGAAGTGTTCCGCCGACGGCCCCGTGTAGTGATGTCCTTCGCCGAACCAAATCCGGTCCACGAACGGCAGCGAATCCATGAACAGGTTCACGCACTGCGCGAACGCGCCTCCCGGATGAAACTCATTCCAGCTGTGCAGATCGATCAGCGCGGGACGCGGGCAATACGCGTCCAGCACGTGCCGGGCGCGCAGCATGATCGCGCGGTCGTAGGCGATATCATCCAGGTAAATGCCATCGCAGCCGGCGTTCTCCACGAGCCAGCGAAGGCCTTCGACGTAGAAGTTGTGCAGCCGGCTCATCGGCGCGGTGAGCAGGGAGGCGTCTCGCGCCTTCGCCTCATACCAGGCCTGCCAGTAGTCGCCGCCGAGATGCTCCTCGAGCCATGGATGCCCGCCGCCTTTTCCGTGCAGGAGGACCTCGTTGCCCATTGAGCGGAACGCGAACAGTTCCGGCGCCCAATTGCTCAACTCCCGGACTGTATAATAATACTTCGATCGCAACCCGCGCTCGTGAGCCGCGTCGGCAAACGCGCGCAGTCGATCGGCGGTAAGGAACGGATAGTTGATGTAAGGATTCAGCAAGTTGCCTTGATGAACGTTCACGACGGTAGCGCCCGCGGCCTTCGCTTTATCGAGATAATCCCTTGGATCCAGCGGAACGCCGGAGGTGTGATAATAGCGATCACTCCACTGCTCCTTTGTCTGGAGCGTGTGAAATGGGGTGATGAGGAGATCGAAGTCGAAGCGGAGAGGCTCCTTCGTGAGCCGGCGCTCGCCGGAATACGCGGTGAGCGTTGCCGGCGTTCCATCCGCGGCCGGAACGAAGCGCGCGCCTCCGCGTCCCTCATTCCACCAAGCCGGCGGCGCATTGAGCGGACGCCGCTTGTAGTGGATGTTCACGCCTGGTCGCTCGTAATTCTCGCCGCGAAGCTGGAGCCGCAAACCGCCGTTCACTACGCCGAGCCAGACGCTGTCCTGGTTTTTGTTCGCGACGTCCCACTTCCAGTCGAACGCCTTCGGCGCGCTCCCCGCATCCTGCCCCATGCCCACCACCAGCGAAGTCGTATCCGCGGCGCGTGGGACTTCGAGTTGGAAGTCTTTCACCTCACGATTGCCCGTCACCTCCACACGAAATTGCATGCTCCCGTCAAACTCGAGAGCTCCATAAGTTTTCAAAGAGCCATCCGCAGAAACCGCGACCCAGGTCACGCGTGCTGGAGTTCGCTCCTCGAACTTTAAGGTGCCGGCCGGTGGTGACGAAGGATGATTGGATGTGTCGATTGCAACAAAGCGGATCGGCTCAGCGAGCAGATCCAGGCCCTTTGCTCCCACTTGCGTGACTGCCCGGTTGAAATAGCTCGTGATTCGCTTCGGGAGTCCGTTGTCGCCGATTTCCACTTCGCGTCCGAGCACTCGGAGCACGCGTCCGTTTAGCTCCACCGGCATGTAAATTCGTGTCGGTTTATTGCTGATTCCGGCCGTGGAGTTCAGCCACTGCAATTTCGCGAGGCTCTGCGGATTTGAGACGCCGCCGTCAGGCAAAACGTCGCCTGCGACTTCGAGCGTCAGCGGCACCTGCACGCGCGTCCCGCTCTCACTCGTCACCGCAGCCTTCCCGACATAACGACCGGGTTTCGCGTCGCGAGGGATGTTTATCCCGCACCAAAGGGGTTGCACGCGCCCTGCCGGCACATTCACCTTCAGCGCCACCGGCGTCCCCATCCAGTTTACACCCGCCGTGTTGTAACAAGTGAAGGCTTGAGCGGGGATTTTTTGAGCGCCGTCGATCGCAAACGTCGGTGGCTCGATGTTTACGTCTCTGAGTTCGCCGCGATGCGCCCAAACGGCGACTTGAAATGCGCAATGCTCTCCCGGTTGCCCCTTGAGGATGACTGCTGGGGACTTCGTCCAACGGTGCGGCAACCGATCGAACATGCGAACCACGTGCTCGCGATCTTCGACAAACGTGGCAAATGGCGCCGCTGAGAAGCGCTCTTGCATTTGAGCCGTTTCGCTCGCGGTCGCGATGATCTCCATTTCGGTGAACGCGTCTTGCGCCGTGATCGCCTCCCATCGCGCGATCTGCGCCCGGCCGGCGCCCGAGACGGACGCCGCCCATTCCTGCTCCTGCGGATCGGGCGCGATATACTGTGACTTTGGAAACGCCCCGCCGCCGACTTTTACGGGCAGGTAGCACACGGCGTATTCGCCCGCTCCTGCGGACGGAGTGAAAACGATTTCGCCCGCTTCGGGCGTGACGCGAATCGCAGCTGCATGCGCTACCTTCTTGCCGTCCTTCAGCGACGCGACGACGACGGATTTCTTTTCTGGCTCCGCATCGCGACGGCGCCAGGGGATCGACACCCGGGCGGCATCCGCGGCTTTGTCTACGCGCACGATTACGCGGTGGCTTCCCCACTCAGCGGGCCAGGGCTTCTCGGCGGGCTGGAAAATGGGGACGTCCTGGGTCCAGGCACTGCCGCTCCCGAGAGCGAGCAGGGCGACGAATCGGAGCAAGGGATGAGTGGTCACAATCTTTGAAAAGGAAACGCGTTAATGGCAGTGCGAGCGCCATTCTTAGGAAGATGGCGCATTCAAAGACGGGAGAGCCGGCTGCCGAAAACCGGCTATGCCAGACCAGTCGCGCGAGACGCTCGTGCCGAAAAAACGGCTCAACGGGATTTCGATAACGCAGGGCGGCGCTATCCGAGAGATCACCACGCGACCGATGAATCCTTGTCCTCACGCCACGCGCACAGCAATGGAAAAGTGTCCCATATATCGTCGTCTCATCTCAGTCGCGGGTTCGCACGCTGGCTCAAAGGGTAGCTCTATTTCGGGCTATCGGGTTCGTCGGAGGCAGTACCGATTGTAACGCCGATTTACCATAAGATGCCGGGCATCAGCGGAATCAGCCCGCAAATCTCCGTGAAAGCCCATCTTTCCCGCGGACGATCTCCAGCGAGCTGAGGGCGACCTCCAGACATCCGAGGGTCACCTCCAGCGATCCGAGCTCGACCTCCAACGATCCACGGGTGACCTCCAGCCACTTTCGAGCGACCTCCAGCGATCTGAGGGTCGACCTTTCTCAGAATTGGGAGACCTCCAGCCATCCGCGATCGATCTCCAGCGATCTTTCGCTCCACGTCCAGCGATCTGAGAGTCGCTCCCAGTGATCTGAGGACCACCTCCAGCGATCCACGGGGACGTCAGGGGCATAGTCCGGTCGTCCCGGGCAGCTCTGTTGTCGTGTGCGGAGATCGGCGACTCGTCGCAAGCCGCGCCCGGGCTGTCTCCTTGGATTTGAGTTCGCCGCAAAACTATCGCTGGACCGTCCGGGAGAACTTTCAATCCACCTCAAGCTGTCCGAATCGGCTTTGTTCCGCTTCAGCTTGGAATTCCCCAGCGAAGTCACCAAGTTCGGCCCAAGCGCGCCCGACTCACATTTCCCGATGGGACGGAAACCATCCACAAACGCCCTTCTTCATGAGTAACTCCACCGAACGCGCCTACGAAATGGCGCGCGAGCGATACGCGGAACTGGGCGTGGATACCGAGTCTGTGCTGAAGCAACTCGCGGCCGTGCCGATTTCCCTGCATTGCTGGCAGGGAGACGACGTCGGCGGTTTTGAGAAGACCGGCTCGGACTTGGGTGGGGGACTGGCCGTGACGGGGAACTATCCCGGCAAAGCGCGCACTCCCGATGAACTGCGGGCGGATCTCGAAAAGGCGCTGTCGCTGATTCCAGGCAAGCATCGCCTCAACCTCCATGCCAGCTACGCGGAACTGCGCGGCGCAAAGATCGACCGCGACGCGTACACCATCGAGCACTTTCAAACGTGGATCGATTGGTGCAAAGCACGGGACCTCGGGTTCGACTTCAATCCAACCTATTTCGCGCACCCGCTCGCGGGTGACGGTTTCACCCTGGCGCACCCGGACGAGGCTAAGCGCCGCTTTTGGATCGAGCATGGCATCGCCTGCCGACGCATTGCCGCGGAAGCTGGGCGGCAACTCGGGAAGACGGTGGTCACGAACTTCTGGATTCCCGATGGCTACAAAGACGCCCCCATCGATCGGAAAGGTCCTCGCGAGCGATTGATCGCTTCTCTCGACGAGATCTTCGGCGAGCCGATGGATCCAAAGCACAACCTCGACGCGGTCGAATCGAAACTTTTCGGCATCGGGAGCGAAAGTTACGTCGTCGGTTCGCACGAGTTTTATCTCGGCTATGCGGTGCAGCGGCAAAAGCTCGTCTGCCTCGATGCCGGTCACTTTCACCCCACCGAGACTCTGGCCGACAAAATCTCGTCGCTCCTGCAGTTTGTGCCAGGGTTGCTCTTGCACGTCAGCCGTGGGGTCCGCTGGGATAGCGATCACGTCGTGCTCCTCGACGACGCAACTCGGGCGATCATGGAAGAAATCGTCCGTGGCGATTTCCTCGATCGCGTTCACCTCGGGCTCGATTACTTCGATGCAAGCATCAATCGCATTGCCGCTTGGGTGATCGGCACGCGGAGCACGCTCAAAGCCCTGCTTATCGCGCTACTCGAGCCCCGCGAGCGCCTCCGCGAGGCTGAGGCAAACGGCGACTTCACCGCGCGCCTCGCGCTCCTCGAAGAACTGAAGTCCCTTCCGTTCAGCGCAGTCTGGGACGAGCACTGCCGGCGCAAGGCTGTGCCCATCGGCGGCGCATGGCTGGACGAAGTGCGGAAATACGAAACCACTGAGCTGGCGCGGAGAGCGTAATCAGCTCCGCCGGGGCCGGAACTTCGGAGAGAC
>CBHXZU010000090.1:0-12436 GCA_966125105.1 uncultured Prosthecobacter sp. | reverse complement strand
AGCTTGAACGGCTCATTCTTCGCGTAATCCGGCAGCACCGGGATCACGATCCCAAACCCGATCATGCTGACGAAGATGGTCAGGAAAACCACGCCCAGAGTGGCGTGCTTGCGGCGTTTGTCGTTATCGGCACTCGGTTCCACAGCGGGGGCGGATGAAAGAGAGACCCGCCCTGTCTGTCGAGGGACTATCCGCGCCTCCTTCGCATTAACTCTGCCCAAGAGCGCCGCGCGCTCCCGAACAAATCCCATCTCGCGGCAAAATCGCCGCTACTCGTCGGCGGGGGCGCAACGTGAGAAACGCCCCCCGGAACTCTCGCGGATGAGAGCGGAACCGCGTTAACGCGGACCGAAACAGCTCGGGAAGCTCCCGAAACCGGCCTGGGAGTTCCCGAAACACGCCTCGGAGCTCCCGAGACATTCTTCGCCTGGTGCCGAAACATTTCGCAAAGCTCCCGGGATATCGTGCCGAGGCGTCGCCTGGGCGTGAAGCCGGATCACCCGGAGCATCATGTCCGCCTTCCATCCCCCAAGGTGAAGCGGAACTCTCCACGAAGGAGCCGGAACGGACGCCGCTGCCCACGGCACGACTGACACGGGGTCGCCTCTCCCCGAGAGCACGAACCGCCAGGCGCGTCCCGGAGATTCACAAGCGCTGATCGTCGAGGGTCTCGCATCGGCCTTTTCCATTTACTTTTCCCGCCCCTCCTCGCACTAGCCTTTCATGTCTGAGGCCATCCCGTCCGGAGTTACGGTCGTCGACCACCCGCTCGTGCGCGTGAAGCTCACCCGCCTGCGCGACGAGAACACCACCCCCGAGGAGTTTCGCGCGCGACTCGCCGAACTCGCAACCTTGCTAGCCTTCGAGGCCACCCGCGATTTCACCACGCGAGTCGTCGAGATCCGCAGTCCGCTCTCCCGCGTCGAAGGCGCGGCGCTGACGAAGCCCATCATCATCGCACCCATCCTGCGCGCCGGTCTCGGCATGGTGGAAGGCATGCTGCACGTCCTCGCCGACGTAAGCGTGGGCCACATCGGCATGAAGCGCGATGAAGAGACGCATCGGCCCACCAGCTACTACTTCAATCTGCCCGCTCATCTCCCGGAAGCCGAAGTCATCATCGTCGACCCGATGCTTGCCACCGGGCACAGCTCCAGCGCCGCGGTCGAGCAGCTTAAAAAGGCCGGAGCGAAAAGCATCCGATTCGTCTGCTGCGTGAGTTGCCCCGAAGGCCTCAACCAAATCTGCACCGCTCACCCCGACGTCCGCGTCTTCACCGCCGCCATCGACCCCGGCCTAAACGAAAAAGCGTACATCGTCCCCGGCCTCGGCGACGCGGGCGACCGCTACTTCGGCACCTGCTAAACGCCCCATGGAGTCCGACGCCGTCGGTCCAAAGCACCGCCGCCAAAAAAACTCCGAACCGTTTCACAGCGCGTTCAGAAGCGGCCCTGCCACCAATTCTGCTGGCGAGTATTCTCTGCGATCGACTTTTCACTGTGAACTGCCGCAGTTGGCCGAAGGCCCAACCCAATACCAGCCCAGCAACTGTGTTTTTTTTGGGCAGCGCAATTGACCGTCGGCCAACTGCGACGCGCTGCATTGGCGGGCCGAAGGCCCAACCCCATACCAGCCTAGGGCAAAGCGAAGAATGAGCGGCGCCCTAGGTATGCCGAGAAGTCGGCAGAGCCCCGAAGGTGGCGACACACAAGACGCTTCCTCGCACATCACCGAGCTCTCGCAAAACTTTCACCGCTTGGATGCCGTCCCCGCATCCAAATACATCGGGCTAAGCCTTCGCTCCCCGGATGGATTGAATGAAGTGCGGCCTTCCGCCCGCATCCATCCCTTTCATGAAAAAGCACGCCACCAAGATCCTTGCCGCAGCCATCGGAGTTGGGGGTTTTGTCATCGGCTACCTCGCCGGTGGGACCAACGGCCCCGGCGAATCCGCCCCCGGCGCGTTCCCGTCCTCCGCCGCAGGTGAATTCGCCGCGTCGCACCCCGTCACTAGCGCAGCCGCCGACGCCGCCTCCACCATCGCCACCAACGACAAGGAAGCGCGCCTGTTTGCCGCCATCCGCGATCCAAACGACATGCGCCGCTCGGCCGATCTGTACGCCGCCGCGCAATCAATTACCGCCGAAGAAATCCCCGCGCTGCTGGAGAAAATCCGCAGTCTCCCCGGCGATGCCCGGGAAATGATCATGCCCGTCGTCCTCGCGCGCTGGGCGGAGATCGATCCCCGCGCAGCCGGCGCCTACCTGCTCACCCTCACCGACCGCAACGGACGCGACCGCGCCATGCGCATGATCGTCGGCGCATGGGTGGAAAAAGATCCCAATAGCGCGAAGCAGTGGATTCTCGATCTGCCCAACGGTTCCCAACGCTCCGCCGCAATCACTGGCTATCTTGGCGCCCTCGCGCGCCGCAGTCCGCTCGATGCCATTGCCTTTGCGCAGCAACTGCCCGGCGCCGGACGCGGCAACAACGCTTACCAAACCGTGTTCAGCGCGTGGGCGCAAAATGACCCCCTCGCCGCCGCGAAGAGCGCGCTCGATTTGCCAAAGAATGGAAACCGCGAGGCCGCGATCCGCTCGGTAATCGATCGCTGGTCCCAAGCGAATCCCACCGAGGCTCTCGCGTGGGCGAAAAATATCCCCGAGGCCGGCATCCAGCGCGATGCCATCCAAAACATCCTCGGCAATTGGGCCTCCGTCGATCCTGCCGGCGCAAAATCCGCCGTCCTCGCGCTCGAAGCCGGCGACATGCGCAACCGCGCGCTCAGCAGCCTCATCGGCAATCTCGGTTATCGCGATCCCGCCACGGCAAAGGAACTCCTCTCCGAATTGCCCGAAGGCGGAATGCGAACCAGCGCGGTGCACAACCTCGTTCAGAGTTGGGCCTACGGCGACGCCGCGGGCGCCGCGGAGTTTCTCGCCACTTTGCCGCGTGATCGCAACTGGTCCGAGATGTCCCGCAATCTCGGCAACATGTTCGCGCGGCAGGATCTCGATAAAGCGCTGGAGTGGGCCGGCGGCCTCGAAGGCGACGCAAAACAAAGCGCGTTCAGCGGCATCGCAAACACGTGGGGACAGCACGATCCAAAAGCCGCGTTGGAATATTTCAGCACGAAGGGCCTGATGTCCGACGACGGCACCATGGTGAACAACGTGCTCCCGCGCTGGGCGAGCAACGATCCCACTGCCGCGCTGGAGTTCGCGCGTGGCCTGCCCGCAGGAAAACTGCAAGACCGCGCCGTCGCAAACGTCATCGGCGTCATGGCGGATAGCGACCCGCGCAACGCCGCCAAGCTCATCTTCTCCCTGCCACCCGAAGCGCAGGACGACGCCGCAGGAAATCTCGCCTCACGCTGGGCACAACGCGATCCCACCGCAGTCGCAAACTGGAGCGCCTCGCTCCCCGAGGGCGGCGCAAAAGCGAAAGCCGTCCGCAACGTGGTCGAAACCTGGGCCAACCAGGACCTCAACAAAACCGCCGCGTGGCTCGAGAAACTCGGCCCCGGCCAGGCGCGCGACGCCGGCGTGCACGAGTTCACCCGCCGCGTGACGGATGCCGATCCCGCCGGCGCCGCCGCGTGGGCCGTGACCATCAGCGATCCCGACACGCGCGACGGCAGCCTCGAGCGCATCTTCCGCCACTGGTCCCGCCGCGACCAACAAGGCGCCCTCGACTTCATCTCCAGCACCCCCGCCGCCTCCGCCCAACTCAAACGCAAGCTCCTCGGCACGCAATAATCGCCGAAGGGGCACACCTTGTGGCGTGGCTGTGCCAAAGCTGCGGAGCCACTCCGCAAGCGCATTCGACCTGGAGAGTAACGAGCTCCTTGAATCACGCCTGCGCCCAAGATTTAGCGCAGCAACGGTGATGAGTATGACTGCGAAAGTCGCGCAGAACGCGAAGGACCGGGCCGCCTAACCGCCGATTTTGCCTCGAAGGCTGACAAGAGTGCTCGGGCACGTCCGCTTCGCTCCGGTTCGGAGATTGACGCAGATCCGTTTGAGGACCGCCTCCATCCACAGGGTGAAGCCTCGAGAGGTCTTCGTTCCCTGTGGCCCTCACTGAACCCGTTCATCGCGGACTTCCCGGAATTTTCGATCGCCGCGTTCCGGATTATAATAAGGTTCCCCACCGCGGTCCCGCCGCAATTCTGTCGCGACGGGCCAAAGGCCCAACCACATACCAGCCCAGGCCAGAGCGAACGAGCGCCGGCCTGGGTAGCCCAACCAAAAAGCGAGAGCCCTGAAAGTGGCGACACCACAGCGTCGCTCCCGCCATATCGCCGGAGAATTGTAACGCGCCCTCGTTTTCCTCTCCTCACATGCCACCTACCCCGCACTCAATTGGTACCGCTCCCCACTCCGCTTAAGCCGCAACTTTTCCCCGAAGATCTCCGATAACGACTCGCTCGTCAGCGCTCGCGGAATTGTATCCGCCGCCGCCACCTTCCCCCGCTTTAACAAAAGCGCATGCGTAAACGCCGGCATGATCTCCTCCACATGATGCGTCACGAAAAGCAACGTCGGCCCCGATTTCCTCGCTGCAAGCCGCTGCACAAACGCAAGGAACTTCTCCCGCGCCACCGGATCCAGCCCCGCGCACGGCTCATCCAAAATGAGCAACGCCGGCGACGCCATCATCGCTCGCGCAATCAGCACCCGCTGCCTTTCCCCCTGGCTGAGCACGCCCCACTCCCGATCCGCAAGATGCGCCAGCCCCACCTTGCGCAACTGCCGCATCGCCTCAGCTCGATCCGATTTCTTCACCTTCCCCCAGTAATCAAGCATCGCGTACTTCCCGCCGATCACCACGAGCTCCGCCGAATCCCAATCCGGCACCTTCTGCCGGATCGCGCTGCTCACGATGCCCACGTGCTGCCGCAACTCCCGCCAATCACTCTCCCCATACCGCTCGCCCAGCAAATCCAGCGTCCCATCCGTTGGCGTAAAATACCCAGTTAGCGCCGAGAGCAGCGAAGTCTTCCCGCTCCCATTCGCGCCAAGAATCACCCAGTGCTCGCCACGCCCGACGGACCAATCGAGCCCATCGAGAATCCGCGTCTTCCCGCGGTGAACAGTGAGACCAGTGATATGCAAAACAGGAGCGCGCACGCGCGAAGCAAAGCGAAACGACCCGACGCCGAAAAGCGTCTTCAACTGGAAACATCTAAAGGTGACTACGAAGGGCGCGAAGAGCGCAAAGGCAATGCAGAAGAACCGACCGAGCGCGCCGAGGGACGGACGACGCGATGAGAATGGAACGGTGAAACGTTAACCACGGAGAACGCGGAGTTCACGGACATGTGGCCAGGCCTGAAGCGGTCTCCGTGAACTCCGTGTTCTCCGTGGTTTAAAAAGTGAAGCGTCCCTCGCGACGCCGACATTCCGAATGAAGAAAACCCTTCACGTTCTTCGCGCCCTTCGTAGTTCCCCTGCATTGGCCGCCGCGTTCGCCGCGCCCGCCGCGGTCCCCTTGCATTGCCTTCGCGTCCTTTGTAGTCACCCCTCACGCCTAAAAAGCAAAACGCTCCGACCGCGAATCGCGATCAGAGCGTCTAAATAATTGCCCCACCTTTGCCGTCACGGCGAAGCTCCCGTTCCCCATAAGGCAACGAGCGGGCGACCTGGGGCGGGCTTTGGTCTTCCAATAAAGGCATGACCGACAACCGCCCACCCTGGCCCCCTTTGTTTGGTTAAATACCGGTTCGGGATTTCCACCTTATACTCGAACAACGCAGGGCAAATCGTTTGCGAGGCATCCATCGATGCTTCGCGAAATTGGCTGTGAAAGAACTGCGCGAACCATTCCGCGCGAAGCCCGATCCGTCAACGTGGAGATGGCGAAATCCGCCCAGACGCGATGATTGGTTGCAATGCGCGAATCGCTGCGCATCGTCTTTTTTCCCTTTTGCTCCAGCGCCCAGCGAGTTCTCTCAGGCTCATGCGCCGTTTGCCCTCTCTTTCGCTCGTTGCAGCCTCCCTGCTTCTATCCGTGCTTCCCGCTACGCGCGCGCAGGATAAGCCGAATCGCCTCGATATCCTCGTGCAAACCCTCGGGAAAATCCCGACGCCCGCCGCGCAGGCAAACATCCTCAAGGGCATGCGCGACTCGCTGCAGGGACAACGCGGCGTGCCGGAGCCAAAGGGCTGGAGCGAGCTGTATCCGAAATTGAAGGACAGCCCCGATGAGAACGTGCGCGCGCACGCGCAGGCGCTCTCAGTGATCTTCGGCGGCGGCGCCGCCATGGACGAAATGCGCGCGCGCCTGGCGGATGCCAACGCGCCGGTGGACCAGCGACGCCAGGCGCTCGATGCGCTCGTTGCCCAGCGCGATGCCGGCGCGCTCGCCGCCTTGCTGCAACTCATCAAGCAACCCGGCCCGTTGCGCGAACCCGCGCTCCGAGGAATGGCCGGATACGATGACGCCCGCGTGTCGAAGGACTTGGTCGCAGGCTTCGCCGGTTTCGATACAAACGAGCGCCGCTCCGCCGTGCAAACGCTGCTCGCCCGCCCGTCAGGCGCGAAAGCCTTCCTCGCCGGAATCGATTCCGGCTCCATTCCGAAAGCGGAAATGACCGCGCCCATCGCGCGTCAACTCGATGGTTTGAAGGATCCGGAAATCTCCGCGTGGCTGGCAAAGAACTGGGGGGCGGTGAGCGCGCCGAGCGCCGACAAACAAAAGGAGATCGCGAAATATAAAGAGTTCCTTCACCCCGATCTCATCCTCCGCGCCGACGCCTCCCGCGGCCGCGCGCTTTTTGCGCAGACTTGCGCCGTTTGTCATCACCTCCACGGCCTCGGCGGAAAGATCGGCCCCGAGCTCACCGGCGGCTACGAAGACGTCGATTACCTGCTCAACAACATCCTCGATCCAAACGCGATCATCGGAAAGGACTACCAGCAGACGTTCGTGAAGACGAAGGACGGCCAAACCGTCGCCGGCATCGTTGTGGAAGACACCGATCGCGCGATCGGTTTGAAGACGCTCGGCGGCACCGTGATGACGATTCAACGCTCCGACGTCGCAAGCACCGAGGTCAGCCCGCTGAGCATGATGCCCGAAGGCCTCCTCTCCACCATGCACGAGCCCGACGTGCGCGACCTCTTCCTTTACCTCCGCCAAAAGCAGCAGGTGCCAATGCTGATCACCGCGGTGAACGCGAACGATTTTTATAACGGCAGGGACCTCACGAATTGGCGCCCATCGAACCCGGCAGCCTGGCGCGCGGAAAACGGTGAGATCATTGGAAAAGGCAGCGCGAATCCCGAGTCGCTCACCAGCGAGATGGTCGCGGGCGATTACAAGCTCGTGGTCGAAGTTTCGATCCGTGGAGACAAGAGCGCCGCCGAACTCGTGCTCGCCGGCGAGCGTGATGCGCAAAACTTCCACGGCACGACCCTAAGCTTCGGCGGCCCGTCGTCGATCAACCTGTGGGACTACCGCGCCGGCACCGATCCGAAGCCGCAAGCCGGCAAGAAGGTCCTTGGCGACGGCGGCTGGCACAAACTCGAGATCACGCGCAAAGACGAAACGCTGACCGTGAGCGTCGATGGACAAACAGAGTTCGAACTTCGCGACGCCCGCCACCGCCGCCGCGTGCACCCCGCATTTTGGATCCAAGGCGACGGCGCCGAACTGCGCATCAAGGGCTTGAAGATCGAGGCGCTGTAATCGCGTTCCCGCAACGGTTTCACGCGCGTGTGCTAGCGTGAACCCGCCCTCAAAGCGCCTGGTTCCGATTCAGCATCTGGACCCATGACAAGCGCCGGTTACCAACTGGATCTTTTCTCCACCGCCGAGTTCCCGGCTGGATTTCGCTACGCGAATGATGTCATCACGCCCTCTCAGGAGAACCGGCTGCTCACAGAGATTCAGGATCTGCCCTTCAAAGCGTTCGACTTCCACGGCCACATCGGAAACCGGCGCACAGTGTCTTTCGGATGGTCCTATGACTTCGCGCTCGAACGCATCGCGTGCGCTCCACCAATTCCGGGGTTCCTTGCCGACGCCCGAAGAGCGGCAGCCCACTTTGCCGGGATGGAGCCCAGCAGCTTTCAACAGGCGCTGGTCACCGAATATCAACCCGGGGCGGGGATCGGTTGGCACCGGGACAAAGGCGTATTTGAGGAAGTCGTCGGCATCTCTCTCGCCTCGGCTTGTCGCTTCCGACTTCGTCGCAGATGCGCAGGCCGATGGGAGCGGGTCAACCTGGATGCGCGCCCACGTTCGGCGTATCTCTTGAGCGGACCGGCCCGCTCAGAATGGGAGCACAGCATTCCGCCCGTCGATACGCTGCGGTATTCAATTACCTTCCGCAGGCTTCGAAGGAGCTGACAAAAACCCTCCGCAGAGAGGTTGCGTCCTTACTTCACCGGCAGCACTTGAAGTCCGTCTACAATCACATGCCCATCCGTATCCGCGTTGCCGATGGTCACCGTGGCCGCTTGCCCCTTCGTCATCTTGAAGCGTCCGAGCTTCGCCTCTCCCACTTTGTCCTTCTCATTCACCTTGAGTTCCGTGGTCTGACCCGCATTCACCACCGTCACCGGCACATTCGTCGCACGATTCGCATTCGGCGGATAGTGCAGCACGATCTCGTATTCCCCGCTCTCCGGAACGACGACGCTCCACTTCGCGAGCATGGAACCTTTGTTCGCATTTCCATCGTGCACATATCCGTCACCGACATGCGGATCGAGTGTGCCCGAACCCCACTCGCCGGTCTTCTCGGCCTGCGTGTCGTCGAGAACGATCCCCGGGAGTTTGCGAGCTACAAAGCCACTCTCCGCGCCGCCCGGATTCCCCCCGCTCTGCCCAGCCGCGTTGGGATTCCAAATAAGCACCTGGCCGTCTTTCGCGAGCTGCTCGTGCAACTTCGCGTAAGCCACCTTCTGCACGGGAACTTTGTCATCGATCGCCATCGCCGCCGCCGTCGCCGAACTCTGTCCGAGAATCATGAACACCGGCTCCATGCGAATGCTGCCGTACGCGATGTGCGTCGCGCTCAGGCACACCGGCACGAAGAGGTTATCGCACTCCGACTGCTTCGGCACGATGCTGCGATAACTGACCGGGTAAGGCTTCACGCCGACCTGCACGTCGCCTTCATTGTGCGCTTTGCCATCGCGAACGATGCGGCGGCAGTTGTGCGAATCCATGTTGTAAGCGCCGAGGCCGACTGGGTCTTCGAGCTTCGTCTGCTGCCGGCAGTCCTTCTCGCTCATCACGTATTCACCGAGCATGCGACGCGCTTCCCGGACATACATATTGTGCGGCCACCCGCCCGTATCCTGGAACTCGTCCTTGCAGAGCCCCCACGCGGCCATGTCCGTCCGGATGTCCTCTGGCACCCGCTTGTCGGTTTTCAAGAACGTGATGAAGCCCTGAATGTAATTGAGGTGCTCGTTCCAGATCTTCTCGCGCGTCGCATAGTCCGCATCGGCGTAGGCGTGGTTTGCGCCGATGTAGTCCGTGGAGAAGCCGCCATTGTTGTTAATGTCGGTCTTATCCGGCGTGACCATGTCGATCTTCATGAAGTTCTTCAGCGTCACCTTCTTGTTCGCGGCCGCGAGCGCCTCGAAGTAACGGCCGAGCAGCTCGTACTTCTTCGCGTCGTAGCCGGGCGGCGGATTAATCGGCAACTGGTTCTCCTGCTTCTTCGTGAAGCAAAGGCGGAAGTTGTAGGCCTGGATGCTCGCATCTCCCGCGCCTGGCGTGCCGAGCGGCTGCTCCATCACGAAGGGCAGCAACCCGCTGCTCGCATCTCCCGCTTTCACGTAAGGATCGACCGGCACGAGGAATTGGTGTGACGGCGTCTTCTCGCGAATGCCATTCAGCGTCTCGCCGAAGCGCTCGTTCGCCTCGCGTCCGACCATGTATTTCACGCCCGCTTGCGCCATCAGATCGCCTTCATAACTGGCGTCGATGAACATCTTTCCCCGGTAGACCGTCCCGTCCTCCATCGTGATCTCGGAGATGCTCGCGCCGCTCTTTTTTACGCTCTTGAGCCGTTGCTGAAACTTCACCGGCACCTTGCTCTCCTCGAGCAATGCGCGCAGTTCCTGTTCCGCAACGCTCGGCGCAAAGGTCCATGCCTCAGCCTTGCCGTAGTATTTCCCCAGCCGCTTGTAGAAGTCTCGGGAAAACCCGCCGATCGCCGCCTTGTTCCCGATATCCGTGTAGCCCAGCCCGCCCGAAGTCAGGCCGCCAATGTGCTTTCCAAACTCCGCCACCACGGCCGTCTTGCCGAGGCGTTTCGCCGTGCAAGCCGCCGACACACCGCCCGCCGTTCCGCCGTAAACGACAATATCCGCGGTGATCGTTTCCGCGAAGGCCGCAACGCTGAAGACGGGAAGGAGAAGGACGGGCAGGAGCTTCATGAGAAATATGCAATCTACGAAGCCCTTGGCGCGCTAGAGAAAATCGACCAAAGCGCTCCATTCGCGCTGTCGGCGCGGATCGAATCGTCGCCTGAGCAGCTGCGAAACCCGCTTTTCAGTCCGCAAGCACGCGTGCGAACCGGAGAGGCGGCGTCCCCGCCACCTCTGCCCGAAGGGCAGCATAACTTCGCCGAACTCAGCAACCGCCGGACTCAAAAGCGGTCAACTCAGACGCCGCGAGCCCCAAAAAAAGGCGCCAGCCCAGCGCCTCTACCGCGACTCGTCCGACTTCACCCGCACGCGAAACCCAGGCTTCTTCTTCGTCTCTGCGGAACTGGAAGGCGTCGGCGCAGTCGGTCCCGATGATGAGTTCGACGGAATGTTCACGCGAAAACCCGGTCGCGTCGGTGGCTGCAACGGATCCTTCTCCGGGAGCGGCGGCAATTCCCCTTCGCCAAAGAGCGGCCCGCTTTGGATCACCTGCGCATTCGCCGAACTCACGCCGGGGCGTCCGCTCCCGCGACCCGTATAAGGCACGCGCGCGAATCCACTGCTCGACGTCTTTGGCGCCGGCGGTGGCGGCGGCGCGAGCACGAGATCCTCGCTGGCGACATAGCCGCTCTGCCCGTCATCCGTCATCACGCGGCTGTAGCCAAACTCCTTGCGCAGCATGATCACGTGCTGACCCTGCGCGAGACTGAAGTCCGGGCCGAAGCTCTGCGCCGGACCATAGCGGAACATCGGCGTCGCCACGCGTACCGTATAATGCCCCACCTGGCTCGAGGAGCCGCCGCCGGTCGACGAGCAACCGGCGGCGAAAATCCCGAGCGAGACCACAGCGAGCGCAACCGCACGCGGCAATGATGCGCGCGACTGGCGGGCACGGCGTGGCGGACTCACGGACGCGGGGGATTAGCTGATGAACTCGCGCGGATCAGTAATTTTCCCAGTCAGCGCGCTCGCCGCCACTGTGTAGGGCGACGCGAGGAACACCTGCGACTCCTTGTGACCCATGCGGCCCGGGAAGTTGCGGTTCGTCGCGCTGATGCACTTCAGCGCTTTCTCGTTCATGCGGCCAAAGGTGTCCTGAGGACCACCGAGGCACGCCGCGCAGGACGCGTTTTCCGTCATCTGCACCCCCGCATTTTGCAGGATGCTCCAAACGCTCTCGCCGCCCCATTGCGTATCCTTCAGCTCCGCCACGACCTTGGTGGTGGCCGGGACGCCAAAGGTGTGAATCTTCACGCTCTTGCCTCGCACGACCTGCGCAAACGCGAGGAAGTCGCTCGTCTTGCCGCCGGTGCACGAGCCGATGTAGGCGCGGTCGAGCTTCACGTCGGAGAGCTCTTTCGCCGCCTTGCGATTGCCCGGGTCAGGGTGGCAGGCGACGGTCGGCTCGAGCTTCGAAAGATCGTACACCTTGTCGAAGACGAAACTCTGATCCTTGTCCAATTCGACCGGCTCGAATTCCTGTTTCGTGCCGTTCTCCTTGAGACGCTCGCGGACGTATTCGCCGCACTTCTCGTCGTACGGGAAGATGCCGTTCTTGCCGCCCGCCTCGATCGCCATGTTGGTGATCGTCATGCGGTCGTCCATGTTCAGCGCGAAAGCGCCGGGGCCTTCCCACTGCATCGCGCGGTAAGTCGCGCCATCGAAACCGATGTCGCCGATCACGTGCAGGATCACGTCTTTCGCCATCACGCCCGGAGGCAGCGCGCCCTCGAGGTAGAAACGCATCGTTTCCGGCACTTTCAGCAGGATCTTGCCCGTGCCCATCACGAAGCCCGCGTCGGTGTTGCCGATGCCCGTCGCAAACTGGTTGAACGCGCCCGCCATGCAGGTGTGCGAATCGGTGCCCACGAGCACTTCGCCCGGACGCGTGTGGCCCTTCCACGGGAGCGTCGTGTGACAGACACCCGCGTACTTGCTGCCGTATTGCTGCTTCAGCTGGCCGCGGCTCGGGTCGAAATGCCACGAGCCATTCGGGTCATCGATCACGTCGTAAAAATATGGAAGCCCCTGCTCGCGAACGAACT
>CBHXZU010000089.1:0-12440 GCA_966125105.1 uncultured Prosthecobacter sp. | reverse complement strand
ACTTGCGACCCCCAGTTTAGGAAACCGGTGCTCTATCCAACTGAGCTACGGAGACGTTTTCAGAAGATGCGCGGCGACGCGCGCGTCTCCCCGCCACTTTTCACGGCGGCGTTCTACGGTCGAGCAAAGAAGAGAGCACAAGTCATAAAAAAGTGGAGGCTTCGGTTTGTGCCTGGGCGCTTCAGCGTTCAGGGGGTACGCGGCGGAGCCCAGATCGGAAGCAACTCAAATTTCCGGCTTTCCCGCGACCAATCCTTTGTTTGACCCTGGGTTGCAGCTCAATCGCTGCACTCGAAAATGCGCGCTTAAAAGTCCGTGCCGTCCGTTTTGATCCCCGTCACCGCCTCGCGGATCTTTGATGTGATCACCATGCCTTCCGGCGGGGTGGGCAGGTGTTGAACCACGTCGAGGAGAAGGAGATCGGCAAAGGCTTTTTCCGGCTCGCGCATCGCGAGTCCGGCGAGTTCCTCGTAGGGAACGCGCTTGCCGCGCTCGACGAGCAGCTTGAACATGCCGGCAATGCTCTCGGGATCGATTTTCCGCGCGGCGATTGCCCGGATCGCGTAACGCCAGGAAGCGACCAGCGCGCGCGGTCCTGAGCTAATGAACTGCAGGATCATCTTGGCAATCGCCTGCTGGGTCTTTGGACTGAGGTAATTGACGTTGCTGAGGCTCCAGCCGCCGGGAAGCTGGATGTGATAGGCAGCCCGACCGTCGACTGTGCGCACCTCGAGTTTCGACAGATATTCCGGATCGGTAAATGCATAGGCAATGAAGGAAAACGCGATCACTCCGACTGTGATCCATAGCCAGGCGTGCGCGACCTTGGTGGCGAAGAGAAATGCACCGGCGGCGCTGAACCAGGTGATCACTCCGAACACAAGCGCGGCTCCTGCGAGCGACAGCACCGCGCCGGAGACATTGGCCAAGAATTCGGACCGAGTGCGCTTTCGAAGAAAATCGCGCGCCTGGGCCATCGAAACTGCGGGGAACTCCCTGGTGAACATCATTCTTGGTTTCACCTTAGCCTAGGGGGGCTGGTTTGGAAGTTTGCGTTTTTCTGCGCCTTGAGTCGGGAGAAAACGTTTAGTGAGATGAAGTTGCCGGGTGCCACTATGTCTGGGCCCGATGCCCTATGCTAAAAGTAAACACGAATGGGATGACCGAACTCGAATGGACGTCGCCGAAGGGCAAGTTCGGCGGCTTCGGCAAACAGGTTTCCGAGGAGCTTGGGCGCAAGCCGCACTCGACGGACGTCATGGAGCGGCATCCTTTCGATGTGGAGATCCAGCGGATTTTGCCGGGGATGAGCTCATGTCCGTATCATGCCCACAGCGCGCAGTGGGAGTTTTACCACGTGATCTCGGGACGCGGTTTGGTGCGCCACAAAGATGGGAAGACGCCGATCGCTGCAGGGGACGCGTTCATCTTCAAGCCGGGAGAGGCGCACGAACTCATTAACGACAGCACCGCCGACCTGCTTCTCTACTGCGTCGCCGACAATCCCATCAGCGAGCATTGTCATTACCCGGATAGCAACAAATGGAGCGTGGTGATCCCGGAGCGGAAGCTGATTCGGTCCGAGGGACTCGATTATTACGATGGGGAAGAGTGATGCGCGTCCTGCTGGACGGCCGCCGTTTTACAGTGGACGTATGCGCTCAAGCGCATCTACGTTTCCCTGCGGACTTTGAGGGTCGCTGGGCGAAAGAGTTTTCGTTGCGAAGGTTTAGGATTGGTGTATCGACGGGCGCGTTGCGCCCCTTGCAGCCCGGTTCCCTGAAGTCCGTCCTCGATTGAATCTGTAACCAACTATGTTCCGCATCCTCCTCATGGTGGCTTTGCTTTGCGCCACCGGCCGGCAATTGCTCGCGCAGACATTCCAGATCGCGCAAACGCAACTCGAAATCGCCGTTGCGCCTGGCTTCAACCACGTTGGCCTCGACGTTCCGATCACGGGCACCGCGCCAAATTTCGACTTCTCGACGGTCACGGTGACATCTGACGCCTCGTGGGTAACTCCGACGATTAGTTCCGCGACGAGTTCGGTGACATTAACGTTCCAGACGGCGGCGCTCACCAATTCGATGAACACGGCGACGATTACCGTCAGCCAAGGGGGCACGGTTGACACGTTTTTCGTGAAAGCGGAGGTCGGGCCTTTCAACGTTGTTAAGCTGGAGGACGATCCCGTGAGGTCGCGGACCTACGGAATCCATCAAAATGGATTGAATCGCGGCGCGCTCATCGTGATCGATCCGTTGGACAAGTCGAAGAAGGGCTGCGTTACGCTGGGAAAAAAGCCCGGTGATCTTGCCGTGTCGCGCGACGGCAGCGAATTGCTCGTGATCAACTGTGTCGATGAGACGATCACGGCGATTGAGTTGCCGAGTTTGAAGGTGAAGGAGACGATCCAGTTGACCGACTATGATAACTGGGGCGCGAGCGACACCACGGCAGATATCGCGTATGGTCCCGGATCCACGATCTATTACACGGACGGCGCGTGGGCGCCGGTTTTGCGGGTGTTCAATCGGTCGACCCGCCAGGTTCTTCAATCCGTCCTCGATCAAACCTACGGAATCGGAGATTTTGCCTTGGCGCCGGATCAGCAGTCGCTGATCGGGTGGGTGCAGTACGGCTGGAGCGCTGGATACGCCGGTTCATACATCGCGCGATACACGGTGGGCGCGCAGGGGCTGCTCACTTTCTCGCAGCGAACGACGGCGAATTACCCGAATGGCCTGATGCGCGACCCGCTCAATGCGCCAGTCCTCATCGACTCTGAAGCGAAGTTTGCATTCGTGAAAAACATTGCGGTCACGCCCGCGCAAGTTGCCGAGACGCGCCGGACATTTCCGCGTGATGTCTATTCGATCAGCCCCGGCGGAGAGATCGCGGTGACGAACTCGGCGATCGTGGAGATGTCGACGGGGAACAGCCTTTTGCAATTACCGGCGACGACCACCGTCCAGGCGATCACCTCCGACTACAGCCGTTTGGTTTACTTCAACAGCACGTCACGCCAGATCGAGACGATCGATCTTTTTGCCACGATCGGTCCCGCGGTGCTGAACCGCGCGCTTTCGCCTGCTGACGGCTCGATTACTCTTGCCCCTGCCAAGCTGGAATGGAGCTCCGTTCCGGGCGTCGATCGGTACCGGGTGTATTTTGGAACCGTGGAGTCCGAGGTGCGCGCGGCCACGCCTGCTTCCGCGCTTTTCCTTGGCGAGGTGACCACTCCGAGCATCGCCCTAAACCGAGTGCTCACGGCCGGCTCCCAATATTTCTGGCGTGTAGACACGGTGAGCGAGGCAGAGGTTTCGCCTGGCGACGTGCATCGTTTTACCGTTTCGCGCATTGGCACGGATCGCAGCTCGATCGCGACTTCGACCGTTCAGGGCCATGCCAACCACGCGGTCGCGGTGCAACTCACGGCGGAGAATCCGATCGGCTGGACGGCATCCAGCAATGCCGGATGGGTTACGTTCGCGCAGTCGACCGGAACCACACCGGATGTGCTGACCGTTCAGGTTAACACTACGGCGCTCGCGAAGGGCACTCATACCGCGACGATTACAGTCAAGGAAACGGTATCGGGGGTGACTGCATTCACCATCCCGCTGACCGTCGAAGTTGATGCGCTGAAGATTACCGTGATGGAATCCGATCGGACGTCCGGATTGGTCTACGCGATTAGCGAAGACACCACCCAAGTGGGAGGCACCCGCGCTTACTTGCTCGAGCTCGATAGCGTGGCCAAGACGATCAAACGCGTGGTTCGCGCCGGAACATCCGGAACCGATCTCGCGGTGCACAATGCCGAAGGCCGCATTTACGTGGCGAACTGGATGCCGGGCAACCTGCTGGCATTCGACAAAACGACGTTGCAGCTTACGCGGACTTACAACTTCTCGCCTTTCCAAGGCACGGGGTACGGCGAAAACGACGTCTATCGCATCGCAGCCGGCGCGGCGGGCCGGTTGTTGGTGGAGGAACAGGACCAATGGGTCGACATTTCGATCTTTGACACAACCACTGGCACCAAGCTGAAGGACGCCTTCGTCCGCCAGGGGGGAGGGGAATATTCGCCCGATGGCCGCTACTATTACCACGGCGAAGATAACAGCTCCGGCGCGAAAGTTCTGAAGTTCGACGTGACTGGCGACGTGTTCACCCAGCTTGCTTCCATTCGGGTGGATTACTACTCTTACTACGGCACGCGGACGGTCGTGGTTTCCGAGGACGGGAACCACGTCTTTTGGAATGGCGGGCAATTCAACAAGGACCTCGTGCTGACCTGGGGGGTCGGGAAAGAGATCTATTCGACCACGCCGGACGGTCACTATGCGTTCGGGAAGGATCAGATCTTCGACACCGTGACAAAGCAGGTCGCTTACGCGATGCCGGTTTCCACGCAGGTCAGCGCGTTCAATTCCACGAGCCAGCGATTGGTTGTCCAAATGGGCGGCACCGTGCAGTTCTACGAAGTGGGGAGTGGCCCCAATCTCGCGGCGCCGACCTTGACCGTCGGTGCGGTCACGCAAACCAGCATCGCGCTGACGTGGACGGATGGCCTGCTCGAGACGGGCTATACTTTGCAGAGGCGGGTCGCTGGCCAATCCACCTGGACTGACGTGCCGGCCGGATTGGGCGCAAATGTGACCCAGTACACGGTGACCGGACTCACCGCGGGCACGACCTATGAGTTTCGCATCAAGGCCGACACTGCGACCCAGAGTTCGGCCTGGAGCACGGTGGTTTCCGCGATGACTACGCCCATCCCGGTCACGCCTCCGATTGCCACAACGGGCACGGCATCGAGCATCTCGCAGACCGGCGCGACATTGACGGCTACGGTGAATCCGAACGGCCGGTCGACGAGCGTATATTTCCAGTACGGGCTCACCGACAGCTACGGAAACGTGACCACGTCCTCCTCCGCAGGATCGGGAACATCGGCTGTGCAAATGAGCCGCGTTATCAGCGGGCTGTCGCCGGACACAACCTACCACTTCCGAGTGGTGGCGACGAACTCCGACGGCACGGTCCAGGGCAGCGACCGAACCTTTACGACCATGCCACTGCCCGTCACGCCGCCGGTGGTTACGACGGAGGAGATTTACCAGGTTGAGTCGACCGCGTTGACGTTCGCCGCTTCGATCAACCCGAAAGGCGCCGCGACGACAGCGTATTTCGAATACGGACTAACGCCGGCATTTGGATCGGAAACAGCCGTGTTCACAGTGCCGGCCGGCACGTCGCCGAGTTTCCACACCAAAACGGTGAGTGGCCTCGCGGAGAATACCACTTACTACTACCGAGTCGTCGCGACGAATGCGGGAGGAACGACGGTGGGGAGCGCGAAGTCTGCGCGAACAGGGCAGACGCCGGCAGTTACCGCGGTCGATGACCAAGCCTACACAATCGCTCGGAGCATCGCCCGTATCGATGTTTTGGCGAATGATTTTGGCGTGGCTCGCTCGGCGCTTCGCGTGACTGCCGTTTCGAAACCAGCCGCAGGCGCGGTAATGCTGAATGCAGACGGGTCGATCACTTACTTCCCAGGCACCGCGTTCAAGGACTCCGACACGTTTACCTACACTGTCGAAGCGACGTCCGGCTCTTCGGATACCGCGACGGTGACCGTGACCAATCGCTTCGACGCAGGCGCGGGCCTTTACAATGGATTGATTGGCGATGCGTCGACCCCGTACGCCGAATCCGGCGCGATCACCATTCGCGTGGCGGAACTCGGGACATTCACAGGTTCCCTGCACTTTGGGGGGACAATGTACCGGGTCGCCGGCGTGCTGTCGGCGGATGGGCAGGTGACGCTGAGCGTGCCCGTTTCGAACGGTGGCTTGCTTGGGCTGACGTTCTCCGTCGAGCCGGACCTTGGCACCCTCTCTGGGATGATTCAGCGGGGCAAATCTCTCGCGGCGTTCGCGGCGAAGCGCGTGGAGTATTCGGCAAAGGAAAATCCCGCGCCCCAGGAAGGACGCTACACGATGTTGCTGCAGCACACCTCAGCCGAAGGGAATGAAAACGCGGGGATTGGCTCCGCGACAGCGATCGTGAACAAAGCAGGTCTTGTTCAGGTGAGCGGTCGGAATCCGTTGGGCGAACCTTTCGTGGCGCGCGTGGGATACATCAATCCGGACAGTGAATTTCCGTTTTACGCGGTCCCGACGTCCGATCGGAAATCCAGCCTGCAGGGCATGATCAAGTTTATCTCCCGGCCGAATGTCAGTGACTTCGAAGGCGTGATTGGCGAAGCGACACCGCGTTCGGGAAAGGAAGAATCGGAGAACAAACAGATCACGGTTCTTGGCTCCCGCTTCGTGGTGCCGAACACGGGTGAGTTGCTCCTGCCTTGGCAGACGCGTGTCGATAACGGCGCATTCGCCGCAGGGACGGCAGCTTCGTCGCCGCTGCTCGATTCGCCCGTAACGTTGAGCGACAAGCATCGCCTGACGACTTCCGCCGCGAAGGGCTTGAGTTTGCGGGTGAATGCGAAGACCGGCCTGATTACTGGATCGGCATCATTGCCGGTGAAGGGAAAGCCACGGGCCAGCAGCCTTCGCGGTGTCGTCTTCCAGATTCAAGGCAGAGCAATGGGTTACTGGAAGTCCGGCACCGACATGGGGTGGCTGGAGATCTGTGATTCGGCGCCGAAGGCAGTAGAGCTCGAGTAGAAGTCCCGCGACCGGATGGTCGCGACAAGACGCTTGAGAAGCCGATCACGCGCGCCGAATGCTCCGCGCCTGCGATTCCTCCCACGCAGGCTAGCAGCCTACGCCACGATGGTTGGCGCTTCGCGCAAGGCGTTGAATGCGGACTAGCCCTGGAAACTGATCGCGCGCTCCACCACTTCGCCTGAGGCCACGATGCGCGCGGTAGCTGTCGCGGTGTGTTGTCCCGGAGTGGGCGCGGAAAGGTGATACTGGTGGAAGTGATCTGCGAAGCCTGGGCCTTTTTTCTTTTGCACGAGTGTGGGAGTGACTTCGGCTCCATCGACGGTGAGTTTCACAAATTGTGCGAGCGATGTCTTGGCGATGCCTTGCGGGGTGTTTTCCCATGCGCAGCGGATTCGGAGCGTGACGCCTTGTTCCGGGCGGGCGGCTTCGAACTCGTCGCCCGGTTTTACTGCAACGATCGAGATCATTGGCCTTTTGATCGCCGGATTATCCCACCAGCGCCACTCGGCTTCTCGTTCGCGGACGAAGTCCAACACCTCGCGCGAGCCGCTGTGCATCCAGGTCTGCTGTCGGCTCACGGCGTCGTGCCGGATCGCTACGACCCAGTTTTCCTTTAGCGCGCGGAGCCAGGCGTCCCATGTGGGTTCTGTGCCGAGGAAGACGGTGCGGAAGCCGGTGGTCATGTCGGAGAACCACCATGGCTCCGGACCGTGCGCGTCTTGTAGCGCGACGTAAGGAAGTTGACCGCGCCAGCGTTGGAGAAACGGCTCGCTGTTGGTGAAGTCGGGATTGCCGAAATGAAAGGTGCTGATGGCGGCGAAGCCTCCGCGGTCGACCGAGTCGTCGAGGAACAGGCGAACCAATTCTTCGTTTTCACCGAACTGCCAAACGAGTCGGCCAAGCCCGCGATGAAGCGCATCGAGGCGGCGTTCGCGAAACTCCGGCCAGGAAACCGCGCCCTGCTTGGAAAGCGATGGGCCGATGTTGGCTTTGGCGAGGCTCACGATATCGCTCGTGTGGCTGTACGTGCCGAAGCCGGGGATATTCACCCACGTGCCGTATTCTTCATTCGAGACGAAGAACGTCACTGGCGCCTTTTGCGCGTCGGCCAGGGCTTGGGCCGCGGCCAGCCATTCGGGTGTCGCGTTTTTTGCGCCCCAGAGGTGAATGCGCAATGACTTCGCGAGATCGACGGCTTCCGCCGGGCTGCCCTGGCCGTGCGCTTCGAGCTGGATGGAGAAGACCTTGAGATTCGAGGGCAGGGTCCGCGCGACAGGATGCGGACGGCGTTTGAGTTCCTCCACCGGATGAAGCGCGCCGAGGGCATCGAGTGCTTCGAGTGCGTAGAAGGTTGCGAGGGGATTGCTGAGCCAACCGGGGCGATCGGAGAATCCGCCATCCCCGTTGGCGAGTGTATGAATCCAGCGAAGGCAACCGTCTCGATCCTGCGGTTCTGCGCCGAGGAGCTTCAGCGCCTTCACGGCAGCCCACGTGTAGGCGATGTCTTCGATCACGGCGAACTCCGGCGCGGGCTGCCACGTGAAGCCGCCGCCGGGGCGCTGGCATTTGCGCAACCAGTCGATGGTGTCGGACTTCTTCTCTCCAGCGCGTCCGAGGATCTCGAGCGCCTGCACTCCCCACAAAGTATTCATCACATGGCCGTCGCCACCTTCGCTCGCTGGCGAGTTGTTGAAGCTGCCGTTTCCGCGGCGCCGCGAATCGAGGTAGCCCGTGAAGTGCGGAGTCAGGTCATCCACCGGAAGGCCGAGCAGCTTGCGGCAGGTGATTGCGCCAAGTTCCGACTGAAAGATCGGCCAACCGTGCTGTTCGTAAGCCTTCATGTAGGCGACGGGCTGCTTCCAGCCGCGCACCTTTTCGCGAACCTCCGGAGCATCTTCGCCGAGCCAGACGAGCGCCTGCGCTTGTTGAAAATCGAACACTCGGCGCTCCTGCTCGAGCTTCTTGAGCTGCGCGGGATGGTGGTCGCGCACAAACGCGGCCAGACGATCCTTGCGCGGCACTTCGACTTTCAACGCCCGATAGCAGCCGATCACCGCATAGGACGGAGTAAGGTGGGAATGCTGCTGGTCTTCCCAGCCATAGCCGCCGTCGTCGCGGGCCAGCGCTTCGAGGTATGCTGCGATAGTTGCACCGGCATGCTCCTCGGCAAAACCCGCACGGGGGATGAGCATCGCTGCCGTTCCGGCGCAGAGAGCGCGCAAGGCCACGCGGCGACCGATGCCGTTTGGCTGCCTGAGGGAATCGAAAGTCATGCGCGGTCTGTGCCGCTGCCTCGGCCGCTTCGCAATGCCACAGATTCAAAGCTAACAGTTCTGTGCCTTGTCTCCGCGCGCGCACTGCTCATTATAACTCCACTCCTATGAACGTTCTCCACCGGATCCTCCTATTCGTTCTGCTCGGCTCGATCGCATTCGCCGGGGACGAACCTCTCAACGGGACGCAAGCTGCGGAGCGTGTCGTGATCCCAAAGATTCAATTCAAGGGGACAGACATTCACGAAGCGGCAGAAGCACTTCGGCAGATCAGTTGGCGGATCGAAAAACAACCGAAGCGGCTGAATGTAATTGTCGCGCTAAAGCCGGGACCGCCGCGGCCACCAGTCACGCTTTCGAAAGAAAACGGCACGATGATGGCGATCTTGAAGGAGGCCGCCGAGCAGGCGGGGTGTGAGGTGCAGGGGGAGGCGCACGGAGTGGTGATTCGGGATAAGGGGGCGGGGCCGTTGCCCGCAATTGTTGCGGAGCCTGGCGTGGATCTGCAGGCGATTCAGGCGAAGCTGGATAAGATCATCTTTCCCCGCGTCGATCTTCGCCAAGCCACGGCGCGAGAGGCGATCGAGTTCATCATCGCCAAGCAAAAGCAGTTGGCGCCGGATGGAGGGGCGAGCATCGTCTTGAAGCTGGGCGGCCGCGCGCTCGCCGCGGATTTGCCGCCTCCGCCGCCACAGGCTGCTTCCATTCCGGGTTTGCCAGGCAATCTTAATGCCGCGCCCGCGCCCGCTGCGCCGGCGTTTGCTCAAGATCCCACTCGCATCACGATGCAGGCGTCGAACATTCCGCTCATGGATCTGCTTCGCTATGTCGCAGGGTTGGTGGATCAGAAGGTGACGGTGGGGAAGGCCGGTATTGTGGTTGAGCCGATCAAGGCGGAGTAGGGGATAAACCACCAAGCGGCTCACTTTATGGCGTGGCTCGTCAAAGCTGCGATGAATCGCGCCGATCTGGATCTGTTGCTGTTCAGCCGGAGACGCGAGCTCGAGCTAGGAACTTCCCCTGTTTGCCAAGCCAATCCGCAGCCACGCCGCAAAGTTTGCGTTTCGCGTGTGAAAACAAACGGCTCCGATCCCTTGCGGAATCGGAGCCGTTGAAGATTGCTGCCAGGCTGACTGCGCTTACTTTGCTGCGGTCACGCCCGGAACGGCGTTGACGGTGCTGATGATGCGTCCGGGAATCGGCACGCCATTTTCACCCTTCACGTTCAGCTTGATGTCCATCTGCATCACGGGTTTCAGGCCGTCGATTTCGAGGAACACCTTCTTGCGATCGGCGCTGAGCTTGGCGGACTTCACTTCGACGTCTTCCGTGCCCTTCGATCCATCGCTCGGCTTGTACTGCGCGCTGCCGTAATCCTGCGACCACTTGTAGTTCCACTGCTTGATCGCGTAGTTGCCCGCGTCCTCCGCGCCGGCCTTGTCCACCGGGTTGGTGAAGCTCAGCTCGATACCGTTGGCCTTCACATTGATGCCGGCCGGGAAATACACCGGCTTGCCCGTGTAGCGAACGCGCTGGAGCATGGAGTCCTTCGCGGCGCTCGTCTGCCAGCCTTTGAGGCCGGAGATGTAGAGCTGTCCGTCCGTCGGGCTGAAGCGCGCGCGCATCGTGCCGCTCTCAAACTTCAGCGGGAACTTGAAGACGCCGCCTTGCGGGACGCCGCCGACTTCCTCGCGCATCACGCCGTAAAGTGAGCACGTGCCGTAGCTGAGGTGCAGCAGTTGGCCATCCGGGAGTCCCCAGTTGTTGCCCTTCACCCAAGCCTGGCCGCCGCCGGAGTTGTCGACGTCTTTCGGCATGAAGGTGATGTGGCGTCCGTAGTCGGTCGGCTGTTGCTCCTTGTGCGAGAGCGAGGCGACGGTCACGAAGTCATTCGGCTTCACGATGTGCACGTAGCAGGCCGGCACCCACGAGCCTTCGTTGTCGCCGGTGGTCACTTCGTCGTTGGGTCCGACGCTGATGCCGTTTGGCGCGCGCACGCCCGTGGCGAAGATTTCCAGCTTCGAGCCGTCCGCCGGCATGCGCAGGATCGAGCCCGCGTGATCGCTGAACGGCTGGAAGCCGCGTCCACCTGGGTTCACCGGACCGCCCTTGGCGAAATAGAAGTTCCCCTTGCTGTCCGTCTGCAGATCGAACGCGAACTCGTGGAAGCCCGGCGTCGTCTGAATGTCGTTATTGATGTTCTGGTAGAAGTCGGCCTCGCCGTCCTTGTTGATGTCCACCAGCTTGGTGATGCCTTCGCGCCCGTGAACGTAGATTTCGTCGTTCACGACTTTCACGCCGAGCGCCTGGAAGATGCCGGTCGCAAAACGCTTCCATTTCACTTCGCCGGTGAAGTCCTTGCTCGGAGCGCTCACCACCCACACGTCACCGCTCCAGGTGCCGACCGCCATGCGTCCGTCTTTGAAGAAGTCGAACGCGCCGATGCGCATCCAGGCCTTGTAGGGATTCGTGAAGGGGATCTCCACGGTGTCGACGACATACGCGTCATGCTCACCGGGACTTCCGGCGGTCAACTTGCTGGTGACTTCCTGCGTCCAATGCGCCGGGCCGCCTTTGGTCAAAGCGCGGAGGTCAGCGGGTTTCGCGGCGCCTTTCGCTGCGGCGACGAGCTTGGCTTCATCCGCCGAGGCGCCGTTCGCAAAGGCGACCTTGAAGTTTTCGCCCTCGGCAAACTTCGGATATTTCACGATCACGCGATTGGCGTTCGCGGTGAACTCCGCACCCTGCGGAAGATTGATGCCAGCGATCGCGGTGACTTTGTCGCCCTGCTTCACGATCGCGGTCTGTTTATCGACTACCTTGATCTCCGCGGTCTCGCCGTCCCACAGGATGTTCTGTGCGCCAGCGCCGGCGGCGATCACGTTCGTGGTCCGCGAGAGCACCGGAACATCGTTGACCTTCTCCAGCGCGGGAGACTCGAGCAGCGAAGCCGTGCCGACCGTGTAGTTCACCACGACGTTGTCGCCATGGATATAGAAGCCCTTGTGCTTCACCTGCTCCTTCGGCAGCGGGCCGAAGGGGACCTTGGCGGTGCCTTCGCCCTTCGGCAGCGGACGCGGGTCGCTGAAATTGCCGTCCTTGCTCCAGGTCGGCGCGGGGTTCGTTTCGAAATTGAGTGCCGTGCCTTTCGCCGGCGACGGGTTCGGTCCGTGCGCGCCGTCAAAGATCACGCCCCTATAAGTGATGTAGCCACCCGTCCATCCACCGGCCCAGCGGCAGAGATCGGTATCAAACAGCATCGCGCCTTCCTTGTTGCCGAGCTGAATGACGACGCCCTTGTTCACGGTGCAGCCATTGCCTTTGAGCGTATTTAGCCCCTTCGTGTTGTCGAACGATGCCGTGAGGATGCGGCCATAGTCCATTTCCTCATACTTGGGAGCGGCGATTGAAGTGAGCGAGAGGCCGGCGAGTGCGGCGAGAGAGAGTGCTGTTTTTGTGATCATTT
>CBHXZU010000088.1:0-12478 GCA_966125105.1 uncultured Prosthecobacter sp. | reverse complement strand
CGCGTCGCCGGGCTCAAAGGTCGAAACACCGTTGAAGGTGAGATCGTTTCCAATGCTTCCAGTCCCGGCCAGCGTGCCGCCCGCGACATGCACGTCCACCGTACTGGCCGTCGTGGCATTCCACTGCATCGTGCCGGCTTGAACGTTGACCGAGCCGGTGAAGGTTGTTGAACCGTCGATCAAGAGGCGACCTGCGCCCGTCTTCGAGAAGCCGAAGTTGCCGGAGATATCGCCGTGCAGGATAAGGTCCGCGGTCGTGGGCTCAAAGGTGGGCGCTTGCGTCAAGGTGACTGCTTGGGAGAAGGCGACGCGGTATTGGTTGGCGCCGGTAACGACGAGCTTTTGCGAGCCGATGGTGAGGCTTCCGAGCTCGAGCGTGTTGCCGATGGCGGCCGCGCCGACGCGATCCACATCGATCCGCGACTCGGTCGTTCCGGCAATCGTGACTGCATTCCCAAAGATTACGGTCCCATTGTCGCCCAAGCCGTCGTGGCGCAAACTCAGCCTCGCGTCGGTGAGTGCAACGATGCCGGCGCCCAGCGGATTGCCAGGCGTCCCTGCGCGGCTCATCAGGCTTTGGCCGGCCGCGACGCGGAAGGTGCCCGTGTAAGTGTTCGCCGGATTTGTGACAACAAAGGGGAAGTCCGTGCCGACGGGATTCACATTGCCCGAGATACGCAAGTCGCCCGCTCCGGAAAGCACGCCGCTCACCGTGAGGATGCGAGCTTGGGCGGGAGTCGTGTAGCTGCGCAGGAAAATGTCGCTCGCGGCGTTCACCGTGACCGGTCCGGCGAAGTCGCCGACGTCGCCAGAACGCGTGCCAAGTGCCCCGCCCTGCAGGATCACGGGAGAATTCACCGTCACGTTGCGGGTGGCGAGCAACCCCGCGGGCACGGTGACATTCCCAATGCCCAACGCGTCCGGTGCTCCAACCTCGAGCACGCCTTCATCCAGCGTCCAATTGGCCGAGAGCCCGCTGCTGGAGGCCTGCATGCGCGCGATGCCGGGGCCCGTCTTGTGGATCGTGCCCGTGCCCGTGACCCCACCCGCGCGCTGAAACGCAATCGCGCCGGCTGCATTCACCACATTCAGCGTGGCGCCAGCTGTGCCGACCTCCAGGGTGCGAAGAAGCGCGCCGGCATCATTGAAGATGGTTTCGACGAGGTCGTCATTCTCCAGCACGCCGCCGTCGAGCGAGACCGTGACAGAGTTTCCCCCGATCGAGCCGCCGGTAAAACGGACACTCCCCGCGGTAACCATGAGACGTCCATTGAAGCCGGAATTATTGCCTGCAAGAACGACCCGACCAGGCCCGTTCTTTGAAAGCACCCCGATGCCGCTCAGGCTGCCCGCGAGGGTCACTTGGAACTCGTTGACCAAAAAACCACTGCTATTCACCGTGAGCGCGCGATTCGTGGAGGTGTTCGGGCCGGTAATCTCGAGCGCGCCGCCATCCAGCACAATGCTGCTTCCGGAGCCAAGCGGCCCCGCCGTTCCGCTGTTGCTCAGCGTGGGAGTCTTGATCGTGCCGGAATTGATCACGACCGGACCGGTGAAGGAGTTGACATTCTTGATCGTCAACGTTCCCCCTCCATCTTTGATCAGCGAACCGGAGCCGGTGATCGCTTTCGATCCAGTGATCGTGTAATCGGTCGTCACGTTGGCGAAACGCGTCTGGGCAGGGCTGACGTCCGCGACGCTCACGTCGATCGTCGGATTTCCGCCGTCCTGGAAAAGCACGTCGTCGTTCGTGAGGAAATCGGTACCAAGCGCCTGGCTCGACTGCAGCACCCAGTTCTTCGGGTTCGCGAGTGTCGACGTGCTCCATTCGCTGTTCAGCGCGCCGCTCCAGATCGGGCGGTCCAGCTTCGTGACATCGAGGAGAAGCGCCGTCGCGGCGGGATCGTTGACGAGCACGGCTTCGACGCGATTCGGCAAGGTTCCAAGGACAAATGCGCCGAATCCCGTCCCCCCGATCACCCCGTCATATTCAACAATCGGCTGCTGTCCGAGGTTCGTGATCTCTCCACGCACATTGATCGTCACGGATGCGGCGCCGCCATTTGCGATTAACCCATTTGGCGACGCCACCACGAGAGGCGTCGTGAGCTGGATGGGAATGATGAGAGCCCCGGTGTCTCCAGCCGTCGTGCCGAAGGTGAGCGTCGAAAGCGTCAGCGTGCCCGCGCCTGCAATGCCCGGCTCAATGCGTCCGCCCGAGGATACCTGCACGGTTCCGAATGTCGTGCCTGTTCCACCGAAGGTAGCCGTATCTCCGACGGTCACCGGTGAATTGAGCGAGCCATCGATGAGGAACTTGCCCGCATTGACCGCGGTGGGTTGCGTGTAGTTCTGCGCGCCGCCCAGCGTGAGAACGCCCGCGCCAGTTTTGATGATCCCTCCATTGGTGATCGCCACCGTTGCTTGCGCCGCGCCGATGCTGAGATTGCCTGTGACGTCAAACGTCCGATCCGTTCCTTGCAGATCGAGATCTGCCCGGGTCGTCACGGTCGCGGCGTTGAATCGGGAGATGGTGGTGTTTCCGGTGGAGACCAGCGGACCACCGAGCGCAATCACGCTGCCCATCGATGTGGCGGTCAGCGCGCTCGGGCCGGCATTCAAATTGATGGTGGAATCGTGCAGGACCAATCCACCTGTCCCGGTGATCACACGGCTCTCCTGCCCCGCCGTGGTGCTGCCGCCGTCGAATGTCATCGTTCCGCCGATCGTCAGTCGATTGCCAGCCAGGAGGACGCCGCCGCGCACCACATGGACCGTTCCACCCGTGGAGGTGAACTCATTCGACGCGGTAAACGTCGTTCTGCCCGTGCTAAAATCGCCGCCGTTCAGCGTGACGTTCGTCACCGTTTCCGGCGCGCCTGGATTGGCAGGCGCAACGAAGTTCATGTCGCCGAAGCTGCCGCCGTTGATGATAATTGAAGAGGTATCGGCAATCTGGTTGCCGCCGGTGTTGCCCGTATAGCGGAACGCTGCGCCCGCCGCGATCGTGAGGTCGCCGAGGATTGCATTCACCCCCGCAGCTTTTCCCGCCTCCAGCACGCCCGCCGACACGAGCGTCGCGCCGGTGTAGGTATTGGAAGCCGAGCCTGCCAGGCGAAGGACGCCCGCGCCTGTCTTCGTCAGCGGACCCGTTCCCGTGACGGACTGAAAGATGGTCGCGTCGCCAGCGATTTCCAGCGTTCCGCCCGCGGTGAGCTGGAGGGTGTTGGCATTGAATCCATTCACTCCCTGCGCCGTGATCTTCCCGCCGTCGTTGAGCGTGGCGTTGTTAAATGCCGTCGGCCCGATTAGCACGAGCGAGCCAGCACCCGACTTCACCAGCGAACCTTCCAGCCGGCCCGGACCACCGATCGTGTAGGTGCCCGATTGCGCGGACACGGTGATGTTGGATACCGAAGTGTTGGCCGGGACTGTGATCGTGGCGGTGGCGTCCTGGCTGAAGATCACGGAGTCTCCCATTGCGAAGCCGGAAACATTTCCGCCATTGAGCCAATAGCCGGCAGCCGAAGGCGTGAGCACTCCATTGGGCCCGCCCCCGACCGTGTGCGCGGGGTTATACACCAGGTCCACCCCGGGAACCGTGTGAGTGAAGGCGAAGTCGTCGATTCCCATCACCGCGTCGCCCGCCGTGTCGTTGGGGTTACGCCAGCGGAATGTGAGGAACTGTCCGGGCTGGAGCGTAACCCCCATGAAATTGAGCGCCACGTTCTTGATCCGCGGTGTGGCGAGCGAAGTTGCCGCAGCAGCGTCGACATCGGTGTATTCGAGGCTTGGAACACGGATCCATCCCGCGTCGTCGACGGCCGCATTTGCCGCGTATGTCCCACCATTGTTCACCGTGAACGGCCCCAGGTCCGTCGGCGCCGTGTTTCCCACCTGATAAAAGAATTGATAGCCGTCGACGTTGTTTGCCGTGTCCTGCGTGCGCCACAGTTCGCCGTTGAAATCCACATGCCCGATGGTCATCGGGCTGGTCGTGTCATTACGCGCGACGACACCGAGCAGCGTCATGCCGTAACTCGTGGAGGTAGGGCGAAAACCGATCGCGCGATCCGTATTCCCGGCGAAGCCCATGCTCAGGAAGCCACTGACCGCCCCGCCCCCGCCATTAAAGATGCCAATTGGCAAAGGATTCGGAGTGGCGTCCGTTTGCGCGAGCCAGCCCGGCAAGGTGCCGTAGTTGGTCCACGAAACGCCCGCGGCAGTGGGCAGGCTATCGAAGTTTTGAGAGTAGTATCCCGAATTAACCAGGGACACTCCCTGGCTGTAGAGATCGGGAGCGAGCGCCAGGGGAATGATGGACCACAGACGACGCGAGAGAAACCGGGCGGGAATCATCGGCTGGAGAGACAAGCGCAAGCTAAGCTTGCGCAGGCTATGATGCCGGGATGCCAATTCTCAGGGAAGGGCAAAATGGCGTTTTCGCGACAAGCGTTACGTTTTCGTGTCACGCGCTGGCGCAGCCTTCGGAGCGAAGACGACTGCGAAGCTAACCTCAGGCAGCGCCACTCCTGTACAAAAAAGAAGAGGCCGCCGACCACCTACACCGTGCCGGCGACCTCATTGTTCCTCCCAGAACACCCACTGAATCGCGTTCCATGGCGAGGCGGTCGTCCCTCAGTTCACATCTTCAGCCGCCAGGGACACGAGTAGCTGCCAATCAGGACCTTGGAAGCGACGAAAAGCGCAGACGGCGGGCCACTCTCTTTTCGGCCGAGCTCGCTCAGGAGGGAATCTTCCCGAGCTTGCGCTAATCGCGGGCCGACTCGCATGCTCGCGGGGTGTTACTCGACGCCCATCAGCATTTCTGGCGCTATGACGCAGATCAATATCCCTGGATTCCTGCAGGCTCCCCGCTGCAACGTGACTGGCTTCCGGCCGACCTAACCGCGCTCCAGCGGCCATTGGGGATGGGCGGATCCATCGCAGTCCAGGCGCGCCAGTCCCTTGCGGAAAGCGATTGGCTGCTCGGCCTCGCCGACGCCGATTCGCGAATCAAGGGCGTCGTTGGATGGGTTGACCTCCGCAATGCCAGCGTCGAAACCGATCTCGCCAGGCTGGCGCGTCACCCGAAGTTCGTCGGCGTCCGCCATGTCGCGCAGGATGAACCGGACGACCGTTTCCTCGTCGGACCCGCGTTCGCGGAAGGTGTGGGCCGTCTTCGCCAATTTGGACTCACCTACGATTTGCTGATCTATCCGCGGCAACTTCCTGCGGCGATCGAGTTGGTGCAGCATTTTCCTGATCAACCTTTCGTGCTCGATCATATCGCGAAGCCGCTGATCAAAACGGGATCTCTCCAGCCTTGGCGCGAGCAAGTGTTCGAACTCGCCAAGTCGCCCAACGTCCTTTGCAAAGTCAGCGGCATCATCACGGAAGCCGACCACGGCGCGTGGCGTGAAACTGACCTCCGTCCCTATCTCGATGTCATATTCGATGCGTTCGGCCCGAGTCGACTGATGTGGGGCAGTGACTGGCCCGTGTGCCTCCTGGCCGGGACGTATCGCGAGGTCTTCGAACTCGTGGACAACTACAGCGCTCAACTCAATAACGCTGAGCGCACCGCAATTTTCGGAGCCAACTGCGAGCGATTTTACCTGAGCAAGGCGTAGCGGTCGAGAAACGCGCCGGATCGCGCCGAAATCGGAGCGCGACTTTCACCACGGAGAACACGAGTTCACGGAGTCGGTCACAGGCCTGCAACCCTCTTTGTGAGCTTCGTGATCTCCGTGGTTGAAAATATCCATCACTTCGCTGCAGGCACTCCCGCGCTTGCCGCCGCGGTCTCCGCCTCACATCATGCCGCACCATGCCGCGCCGAGCTGCCCGCCAAACGAAGACCCTTGCAGTCCTTGAAACCAACGGGCCAAAGCCAGTTCCCGCCGCCAAACGCGCGCTGACCTTCGGCACGAAGTGGAATTACGCGCCGGCACCGGAATCAATCGTGGTGAAACCCCGCGAGCGCTATCCGCTTTTCATCGGCGGCAACTTCGTGGAACCACGGGGCGGAAACTACTTTCCGAGCTTGAATCCCGCGAATGAGAAGCGGCTCGCCGACATCGCGCAAGGCACGGCTGAGGACGTCGATGCTGCGGTTACTGCGGCGCGGCGCGCTTACGACCGAGTGTGGAGCAAGATGCCCGCTCGCGAACGGGGCAAATATCTCTTCCGAATTGCGCGCATCATCCAGGAACGCTCGCGAGAGCTGGCCGTGCTCGAGACGCTCGATGGTGGCAAACCGATCAAGGAATCGCGGGACTTCGACCTTCCGCAGGTTGCCGCGCACTTCTTCTACTACGCTGGTTGGGCGGACAAACTCGCCTATGCGTTTCCGGGCAAGAACCCAACGCCAGTCGGCGTGTGCGGACAAATCATCCCCTGGAACTTCCCGCTGCTCATGGCAGCCTGGAAACTTGCGCCAGCCCTCGCCTGCGGCAACACGGTCGTGCTGAAGCCGGCCGAGACGACGAGCATCACCGCAATGCATCTTGCCGAGATCCTGCGGGAGGCGGAACTTCCGGAAGGCGTCGTGAACATCGTCACCGGGGCAGGCGAAACCGGTCGCGCACTTGTCGAGCATGCCGGCGTTGACAAGATCGCTTTCACCGGCAGCACCGAAGTCGGGAAGTTGATTGCCAAGGCAACCGCGGGTTCTGGCAAAAAGCTCACGTTCGAGCTGGGAGGAAAGGCCGCGCACATCATCTTCGAAGACGCGCCGATCGACCAGGCCGTCGAAGGCATTGTGGGCGGCATCTTTTTCAACCAGGGCCATGTTTGCTGCGCCGGATCGCGATTGCTCGTGCAGGAAGGCGTCTACCGCCACGTCATCCGCAAGCTCCGCGATCGCATCTCCACGCTGCGCGTCGGTGATCCGCTCGACAAAAACACCGACATCGGCGCCATCAATTCGGAGCCGCAACTCGCGAAGATCCGCGAACTCGTGGATGCCGGCGTGGCCGAAGGTGGTGAACTCATCCAACCCAAGTGCGCGTTGCCGTCGAAAGGATATTGGTACCCGCCGAGCGTGATCACCGGTGTCACCGCGAGCCATCGCGTCGCGCAGGAAGAAATCTTCGGCCCTGTGTTGAGCGTGCTCACATTCCGCACCCCCGAAGAAGCCGTGGAGCGCGCCAACAATACGCCATACGGGCTCAGCGCGGGAGTGTGGACCGATAAGGGCAGCAAGATCTTCAAGCTCGTCTCGAAGCTCAAAGCCGGGGTCGTCTGGGCGAATACCTACAATAAGTTCGATCCGACGAGCCCGTTCGGCGGATACAAGGAGAGCGGCTTCGGACGCGAAGGCGGCCTGCAGGGTCTCGCGCCTTACATCAGGCTGTCGTAGCGAAAGCATACCGCGAAGCGGCATGTTTTTTGGGTTGGCTTGCCCCGGCTGCGCGTGTGCGCGTGGAAGCCCGGTCCGGCCGGAATTTTGCAAACACGCGGCTTTGGCAAGCCACGCCACCAAGTATGCGCTTCGCGCTGTGATCTACATCCGGAAGCGGAAAACTTCCTCGAGTCGTGAATCTTCCGTGATCGCCCGCGGAGTGATCATCTCCCGTTCGAGGGGAAGCAGTCCGTCTTCGAGAGATTTGATGACATCGGCATAGGGCTGCCATTTCAAATCACCCAACTTCTGTACCTTCCCCAGCTTTATTCCCGCAGCATCCCGCGTGGCCTTCCAAAGAAGTTCGCTGCAGTAAATTTTCCCATCATCGAAGTCGTAACGGATGTCGTACGGCCGCCCCTTGTACCGTTCCGCCGCCGCGATGATTTCGGGGATCTTCGCATCGAGTGGCGTCTTCAATCGATACGCCACATACGAATTGTTTCTCCCCTGCGCGATCCATAGAGACATGTGCGTTTCCTTCACCGGTCCGATCGCCTCGATCACGTGCCACGTGCCGCGGCGATTCACCACGATCCCGCAATGAGAAAATGGCGATCCCGTGGAGCCCTCAATGGTGTCGATCAGCGGATTGTGCGGCAGCGACTGAAACAGGAAATCCCCGTCCCGCGGCTCGTATTCTTTGAGCGCGACGTTAACGGCGTGTTTCTGAGCTGTGCAGGCCGGAAAACCGGCGAGTGCGAGAACCAGGAGGAGCAACGGGCGCATGGCGAAACATCCCTCACATGCGTCGTTTCGGCAAGCTGGGCAGAACAGTCTCAACGATCGACTGAAGGCAGGCGATTTGCATTTGGCCGGGCTATTGCACCTGCGATGTGCCGCCAATCTCATGCTTGAGAGCACGCCGCTTAAATCGCCTCCCCGCCCCGCGCGAGCCTATGACTTGGAAAACGGCGCGGGGGAAACGGTGATTTTCAAATCCTTGTCCACATTAACCTTCACCAGTTTCTTGCTCGGCTTCGTGGCGCTGATGAGCATGTCGTAATCGCGCCCGGAAGCGAGGTGCTCGAGGAACATCAGGACCTCTTCGTCCGTGAGCGTGTCGTCCATGCTGCCGATGGTGCCGCGAAGGTCCATGACTTGAAACTCCGTCATAATGGCTCCGTCGAACTTGCGGGCCAGGGCGATGATCTTCTTGCGAAGCGGGGTCATGCCCCACGGTGTAGCGGGTTGCACGCCAGCCGCGCAACATTGCTCAAATGCGTGAATCGTCGACGTCTGCTCGTTGCGCATTTTGGCAACTGCATCCACCTTCTCCATCATGCTCACGAACGTCCTCGGTGGTGAACTGCGTGCCTGTTGCCTGGATCCCGCAACGGGATTCTTTCGCGATGGCTACTGTCGCACCGCGTCGAGCGACTTTGGGATGCACACCATTTGCGCCCGGATGACCAACGAGTTTTTGGAGTTCTCCCGGAAGCGTGGAAACGATCTCTCCACGCCCGTCCCGGAGTTTGGCTTCCTTGGCCTGGTCGAAGGCGACCAGTGGTGCCTGTGCGTGCAGCGGTGGGTGGAAGCACTGCGTGCCGGCTGTGCGCCGCCCGTCATTCTCGAAGCTTGTCACATCTCCGCGTTGGAGTTCGCCGATCTCGAGGATCTCAAGGCCCACGCGGTCCCGGCGCCTGCGGAGCCTGAAGAGTAGCGACATTCCTCGCTCTTTCGAGCCTGCACAAAGACACCGTGAGGCGCTGATTGGCGTGAGGCGCGTTTCAACGACTGCCGCGAGCACGCTTGCGCGGTATCACGGCTCGCCAGAGCGGTGCCGGTGAGCCATTCAATTACCCTCAAGAAGGATGCGGAAGGTTGGAAGCGAATCTAAGAAGGGAAATCCCGCTTGGACCGAACGCAAACGGACCACCGGCGAGCCACACTACGGCGCAAGCGTGCCGGCCACACTGCTTCATGGCACACTTCTCTACGATTGGTTTTGGATGGCCTTTCAGTGAGCGTGCGCGAGTTCTTCCTGCGGCGCAGCCATTCGCGGCGCTGGCGCCGGTTCCTCTTCCACTGGGGCCGTCTTCACCCAGCATCGCAAAGCTTCCGCGACGCTCCACGCCTGGGCAATGCAGCCTCGAGGGGTGAATGGCGCTTCCGCGTCGAAGATCTCGGAGATCGAGCCAACGCATGCATCGCTCAAATGATTCCCCAGGCCTTCCAGCCACTTCCGAGCGCCAATACGGTCTTCCGGGTGGACCTTCAACCACGCGTCGATGAATGGCCCGATGAGCCATCCCCAGACAGTTCCCTGGTGATACGCGCCGTCGCGCGAACGGAGATCGCCGAAATACTTCGGTTGGTAGTCCGGATGCTGCCGCGCCAGTGACCGTAAGCCAACCGGCGTAAGCAACTCTCCTTTCACCTTATCCATCACCGCGCGCCAGTGCGTCTTATCGAGAACCGGATGCGGAAGCGAGATCGCGAACACCTGGTTCGGGCGGCACGCCGTGTCGTCGCCGCGCTCGCCATCGACCACGTCAAATAGGTGACCGCGTTCCGCGCACCAGAAGCGCTCGTTGAACGACGCGTAGGCCTTCTTCGCCAGCGCGCCATACTTCTCCGCGGCTTCCGTGTCGCCGGTTTCCTGCAGCCACTGCTGGAGAAGGCACAGCGCATTGTACCAAAGCGCGTTGATCTCCACCGCCTTGCCGCGCCGCGGCGTGACGACCCACCCATCCATCTTCGCATCCATCCACGTGAGCTGATAACCTTCCGCCCCCTGCTTGAGCAGCCCATCCCGCTGATCCACGCCGATTCCGAAGAGCGTCCCGCGCAGATGGTATTCGGCAATCTCCACGAGCTTCGGCAACAGAAACTCCAGCGTGTCTCGATCCCCGGTGACGTCCACGTAGCGCTGCACCGCGTGAAAATACCAAAGCGTCGCGTCAGCGGTGTGGTAAACGCCTTGATTCTCGCCATCCGGGAAGAAGTTTGGAATCAGGCCGTCGCGGACGTAGTGCGCGAAAGTTCGGAGGATCCATCCGGCCTCGGCAAATCGACCCGTGGTCAGCGTGAGTCCCTCGAAGCTGATCATCGTATCGCGGCCCCAATCCGTGAACCAATGGTAGCCCGCGATCACCGTGCGCACCTCATCGCCGGCAGCCCGCGCCCGCGCCGCGTCTTCCACGCGCCCGGCTGGCGTGATGATGAATTGATCCGCCGCGAGCACCAGTTCGGCAGCAACGCCTTCCCTCGCTTCTTCGTGCGCCGCCGAAATGAGTTTCTGCCGCCGGCGCAAGTCCGAGTCCAACGCCTCCGCAGGCTCGAGCGCGAGGATCGTTGCCCAGTCTTCCGTCGACGCGATCAGCGTGCATGGCCGATTGGGTCGCAGTTCCGCGGTGAAGTGACCCGGACTCCAGAGCACGCCCGATGAATGATAGCCGCGCTCCGCCTCGGTATTGTAACCGATCTCGTTGAACCGCCCGCCCCGATGAGTGAACTCTGCGTCGCCATTGCGAACGGTGAGTCGAAGTGGCGGATAAACCGGCCCCTGGACTTCATACCGGTGCCCGTGGATCTCGAGTGTGTACTCCTCGGTAATGAGACGATCGAGGCTCTCGTCGTGACCGCGAAAATGCAGCGATGGCCGCAGATCAATGTAGGCGGCGTCATGCGACGACAGGAGCCGGTAGGTGATATGCGTAGTGTTTTGGTGGTGAATCAGCAGCACCTGCTTTTGGATCACGAATTCATCCGCCTCGAAAATCCACGTCGGCAATCCGTTCTCGATTCGGAACTCGGAGACGAAGTGGCGCTCCTTGTCGTTGTCGCTTGGCCGGCAGGTTTCGTCCCCGCCGATCAAGATCGATCCCCCGCCGGGGAGACGCAGGGTTTCCGCCAGGTGATTGAACATCATTACGCGACCATGAGGTGAGGGCAGCGCTGCGATGAGGAGACCGTGATAGCGGCGGGCCACCATGCCGGAGATCGTTCCGGATGCGTAACCTCCCAGACCATTGGTAATGATCCATTCGCGCCGCAGCAAATGCCGGGGTTCCTCTTGCTGGGCCTTGCCTATATCAATCTTTCGAACGAGATGGGTTTGCATGGTTGGTGCGTTCAGCGGTGAAAAGCAGCGCGGCTCGCGCTGGCAAAATCCAGTTCTCCTCCTTCCATCGCGGCGGCGGTGTGCCACCGCCCCCATAACGCGCGTCCTCCGAACTCCAGCGGAGCGACCAATCCGAGCGCGCAGGCGGGGCGAGTAATGGTTCCGGCGCAGGATCCAGGCGCAAGAGCGCGCCGAGATTTACCAGCAGCAGCCGGTCGCCATGCTCCGCGGAGAAAAACCGAAGCAGGAAAGCCGAGTCCGATAGCACCGCCGCATCGAAGCTCCCGCGCCTGGCTCGGCCGATCACCGGATCTTCGCGGCGCAGGCTGATGAGATCCCGATGCAACGCGAAGGTCTCCATGTGCCGACCCCGTTCGCGCTCGTTCCAATCGAGTTTGCACGACTCAAACGTCTCCGGCTTCTCCGGCGAATGGAAAAGTCCCGCTTGCGCGAACGCCTGCTTCACGCTTGGAAACTGCTCGATGAAGGCCTTCCGACCCTCGGCCACCATCCGCGCGAGTTCAGGATTGTGATGCGCAAAATATTCGAAGCGCGCCGAAGCTCCAAACTCCTGACCTTGGAAAAGCATCGGCGTCGCCGGGTTCAAAAGCAGCAACGCAGTCATGGCGCGCAATTGGGCCGGGCTCGTTAATTCGTGAATGCGCGCGCCCTTCGCCGAATTCGCCACCTGGTCGTGGTTTTGAATGCAATTCACGAACTGATATGGCTCCAGGTCCAGCGACGGCGAACCCCGTGTTCCTTTTTGCCAACTGTAGCGCTGGCCTTGGAAAAGGAACCCGAACTTGGCCGCCGAAACGAACTCCTGGGGCGTCCCACGGTAATCCGAATAGTAGGCTTCGCTCTGCCCAGTGAGCGCCACCATCGCTGTGTGGTGAAAATCGTCATTCCATACCGCGTCGAGACCGTATCCCCCGTCCTCCTCAGAGCGGGCGAGGTTGGCATCTTGCGGCTCGTTCTCCGCAACGATGTAAATGTTCCGCGCGCCG
>CBHXZU010000087.1:0-12502 GCA_966125105.1 uncultured Prosthecobacter sp. | reverse complement strand
CGGACGCGGTCCGGCAAGGCGACGAAGTCGTCGAGCCGGCGGCGGATCTGCGGCGGTAAAGTCGGTTGCCAGTTCAAATCGGGCGAATGACGCCGCCACTCATTGCACCGACTATGCCAAAACGCGAGAGTTGAGCACACCATTCCACCTGCTCGCCCCAGCCCCGATCCACGAGGGCGCGGCCGTTCCGAGCGGCACGGAGGCCTTCCAGGGGTGAGGAAAAATGCGTCGCCGTCGCGCGGGCGGAATATGCGGCGTCGGAAAGCTCTGCTTTGGGGAACATGGCCGCCAGCAACCCAGCGGCGATGGCGTCCTCCAGGGCAAAGGTCTCGAACGTCCCCGCGCAGACGAGGAGAAGCTGCTTGTTTCCCGTTTTTTCCACCTCGCGGCGAACGGCTTCGAGATTCAGCAGAGCACCAACCAAAACGTGGTCCCCATGATTGCAGGCGCGCAGTGCCACGGTCCCATTCGTGGTGGTGGTAATCACCCGGCGGCCCTTGAGCACCGAGTATTCCATCGGGTTGTTGCCAATCGTAAATCCCTCGATCGGATCACCCTTCCGCTCTCCGCCCAAGACCGCATCCGGCATGCGCTCATGGAGCGTGCGGGCCTCCTCGATGGTGCTCGCGGGCCAGATTTCCGTCACTCCGTTGGCCAGCCCGGTGACCATCGCCGAGGTCGCCCGCAGGATGTCGAAAACCACACACGTTGTGTCCACGAGATTGCGCTGCGGAAGCAGGGCGATCTCCGCTGGGTTCAGGGCCACATCGATAAACATGACTCCCGCTTAACGTGGATTCGTTCCGCGCGGCACGCGAAAACGCCTCCTGCCTTGCGCCTTGCTGGCAAATCTCCCTACGGTCCGCGGCCACATGTTATCCATCGCCATCCCGATCTACAACGAAGCCGGCAGCATCGGGCTGTTGTACGACAAGGTGAAGACGGCGATGGAGAAGCAGGCGCGTCCGTGGGAATTGATCCTCATCAATGACGGCAGCACGGACGGCTCGGACGAGTTGCTCGACGAGCTCGCCACCAAGGACGAGCGGGTGAAGATTGTCCATTTCCGCCGGAACTTCGGCCAAACCGCGGCGATGATGGCCGGGTTCGATTTTGCGCAGGGTGACATCATCATCCCCATGGATGGCGACCTGCAGAACGATCCGGAAGACATCCCGCTGCTGCTCGAGAAACTCGATGAGGGCTACGACGTGGTGAGCGGCTGGCGCAAAGACCGGCAGGACAATGCGCTCAAGCGAAATGCCCCCAGCATCATGGCCAATCGCCTGATCTCGTGGGTAAGCGGCGTGCGCCTGCACGATTTCGGCTGCTCGCTGAAAGCCTATCGCCGCGAGGTGATGGAAGGCGTGCGGCTCTACGGCGAGATGCATCGCTTCCTGCCGATCTACGCGAAGTGGCACGGTGCGGAAATCGCCGAGGTCGTTGTGCGGCACTACGCGCGCCAGCACGGCGCGAGCAAGTATGGGCTCGAGCGCGTGCTCAAGGTGATCGCCGACCTAATCACGGTGAAGTTCCTCGATCGCTTCCAGCAAAAGCCGATGTACCTCTTCGGCGGGGCGGGGCTGATCTTCTTGCTGATCAGTTTCTTCACCTTCTTCCTCGCGATCGTCTTCAAGTTCTTCGTCACCCCGGCGAAAGCATTCGTCGAAACGCCGCTGCCGTTGATCACCGCAGTGGCCGGCTGTGCAGGAGTGATGTGCATCCTCATGGGGCTCCTCGCGGAAATGATCGTGCGCACGTTCTACGAAAGCCAGGGCAAGCGCGTGTATCTCGTGCGCGCCACGAAGAACGTGCAGTCATCGTCCCGCGAGTTTCGCTGAGCCATGTGCGGCATCGCGGGATTCGTCGGGCGCGCGGATGAGGGAGTCCTCCGCAGGATGACGGAGGCAATCCGTCACCGTGGACCCGATGCCGAGGGACACTGGCCGGAACCCGAGAGCGGCGTGCATTTGGGATTCCGGCGGCTGAGCATCGTCGACATCGAGGGCGGCACGCAGCCCATGTGGTGCAACTGCGCGAAGTGCGGCGATGCCGAATCGCTCGGCGTTACGTTCAATGGCGAGATCTACAATCACGCGGAACTTCGCGCGGAATTGATCGCCGCCGGCCATAGTTTCCAATCGGACCACAGCGATACCGAGGTCCTGCTCCACGCGTACCGTGAGTGGGGCGATGCCTTCGTCTCGCGCCTCAACGGCATGTGGGCCTTCGTCGTTTACGACCGCGCCCGCGGACGGCTCTTCGGCGCGCGCGATCGTTTCGGGAAGAAGCCGTTCTATTACTTCCACGAGAAGGGGACGTTTGGCTGGGCGAGTGAACTGCGCGCCCTCCGCGAGCATCCGGATTGCCCGCGCAATCTCGACCTCCTCTCGCTGCAGAAATACTTCGCCTACTCCTACATTCCCGCGCCGCGCAGCATCTACGAGCGTGTGCGGAAGCTTCCGGCGGGCGGCTCATTCGTTTACGAGCTCGCGCGCGGCGCGCAGGCGGAATCCGGGCCTCGCATCAGCCGCTGGTGGTCGTTTGTGCTGGAGCCCGAGGAGGCGCTCACGGCCGATATCCCTGCGCTCGAAGAAAACCTCCGGGCGACCTTGGAGCGCGCCACGAAGCGCCGGCTCATGGCGGACGTTCCGCTCGGGGTGTTTCTCAGCGGCGGAATCGATTCCAGCGCCATCGCCGCGCTCGCGGCGCGCCACGTGCCCGCGGGTAAGCTGAACACCTTTTCCATCGGCTTCGAGGAGGCGTCCTTCGACGAATCTGCCTATGCGCGCCAGGTCGCCGAGCACCTGCACACGGCGCACCACCATGAAACGCTCGATCTCGATCGCGCTGCCGATTTGTTGCCCGACCTCGCGGCGCGCCTCGAAGAGCCGCTCGGTGACGGCTCCTTGCTGCCCACCTTTTTGCTCAGCCGATTCACGCGCAAGCACGTCACCGTGGCGCTCGGGGGCGATGGCGGCGACGAGCTCTTCGCCGGCTATGATCCATTCAAAGCGCTTCGCGCCGCCGAGCAATACACCCGCTGGATGCCCAAGCCGCTGCACACCGGCATCAAGCTGCTCGCGTCACTACTCCCCGTGTCGCACAAGAACGTCAGCTTCGATTTCAAAGTGAAGCGTTTCCTCCGGGGCGTAAGTTATCCGCCGGCGGTTTGGAACGCGGCTTGGATGAGCGCGCTGGAGCCGCGCGAGATTGCCGAACTCACTCAACAGCCTTGTTCAATCGAGGAGGTCTACAGCGAATCGATCGAGGCTTGGGATCGCGTGCCGAAGGGCAACTTCATCGATCGCTCATTGCAGTGGTGGACGGAGATTTACCTGCAGGACGACATCCTCGCGAAAGTCGACCGTGCCTCGATGCTATGCTCGCTCGAAGCGCGCTCGCCGTTCCTCGACATCGAAGTCGTGGACCTGGCGCGCCGCATTCCGTCATCGCTCAAGTTCCGCAAGGGCGAGACCAAGTGGATCCTCAAACGCGCGCTCCGCGGCGTCATCCCGGACGAAATCATCGATCGCCCGAAGAAGGGATTCGGCATGCCGATCGGCCGTTGGCTCCGCGAAAAGAAACTCTTCGTCGACGTGGAGAAAACGCCCGCTGGCCTGAACCGCGATTTCGTCGCTCGAAAGCAAGCTGCGCATACTGCCGGCAAAGCCGACGAGCGCCTCTACCTCTGGTCGCAGTGGGTGCTGAACGAATGGAACTCGCGGTGATTTCCCGAATCGGCATCGCTCGTGGCTGGAGCATGGTTGAGCGCGCTCCATGAGCAATGTAAGCTTTCTTAACGGAGCTGCCGCCCAATGAACTCACCGCTCTCCGAAATCGTTCGCGAGGAGATTGCCGATTCCGGCCCGATTCCATTCTGCCGGTTCATGGAACTCGCGTTGTATCACCCGGAATACGGCTATTACACCAGCGGACGCTCGCGCATCGGCAAACGCGGGGACTTCTTCACCAGTGTGAGCGTGGGGCCGCTCTTCGGGAAATTGCTCGCCCGCCAGGTCCTGGAAATGTGGCGCCAACTCGTCGAGCCAACTGACTTCACGATCGTGGAACAGGGCGCAAATGACGCCCAACTAGCGCTCGACATCCTGTGCGAACTAAAAGATCGGTCGCCGGAGTGCTTCGAGGCGACCACTTATCGGATCGTCGAGCCAAGCGAGCGCCTCGCCGCCTTGCAGCGCGAAAAGCTGGCGGGACATGCGGTGAAGTGGACGCCCTCCGTGGCGGAACTTCCCCTGTTCACGGGCGTGCATCTTTCGAACGAACTCCTCGACGCCTTTCCCGTCCACGTCGTGGAATGGACCGGCGACGAGTGGATCGAGCGTTGCGTCAACAACGCCGCCGATGGCTTCGGATTCGTTGCGCGTCCGCTTTGCTCTGCAGCGCTGAAAACAGCCTGCGCGAAGATCCCGCTCCCGCTGCCCAAAGGGTACGTGACCGAAGTAAACCTCGCCACCGGACCATGGCTCCAGGAACTCGCGGCCCGCATCGATCGCGGCTACATCCTCGCGATCGACTACGGTCATTTGCGGGAGGATTACTATCATCCCGAGCGCGTCGACGGGACGCTCTCGGCATACGCAGATCACCGTCGCGAACCAAATCCGCTGACCCGACCAGGTGAGATCGATCTCACCGCCCATGTCGACTTCACGACTTTGATCGAGGCTGCCGCGTCGGCTCGCCTGGAAGTCGCGGGCTACACGGATCAGCATCATTTCATGGTGGGCTTGGGAGCCGATCATTTCGCCGCGGGCGCCAGCCCATCCGAACTCCGTCAATTCCAAACGCTGATGCACCCCACGATGCTTGGTCAGACATTCAAAATGCTGGTCCTAACCAAAGGTGAAGTTTCCGCGCAGTTGGCGGGCCTGCGCTATGCCCGGCCCATCGCGAAAGAGTAGTTTCCACATAAGCTAGCGGAGAATACGTCGGTCCTCCTTAGACCGCTGAAAAGTCGTTTTGGGGGTTCTCCGTTGAACAAGAACTGGAAGGGATGAGTGCGTGAAAATCGAGCGCGCCCGTCATCCTGATGGAGCTCCGAGCGATTGAAGGACCCCGAGCCACCCGCGAGAGATTCATCGCCGGGAACAAAGTCTTGGAACCGTTGCGGGGGACGAAGCGGTAACTTCTTTTGGCAATCGCGCTTCTAAATCCCCCGCAGCGCTGCGCAGAGATCGATGATCTGCGCTTCCGTATGCGCCGCGGTGATCGTGATGCGAAGCCGCGCCGCATCTTTCGCTACCGTCGGAAACCGAATTGCCGGAACGTAAATCCCTTCCGCCATCAGTCGTTCCGCGGCTTCCAGCGCCTTGGCCGTTTCGCCCAGGATGATCGGGATGATGGGGCTCTGGATTTTTCGTCCGTCCGTGAAGAACTGCGGACACTTTTCGCCAAACAGCGCGAGATTCTTCCACAACTGTTCTCGACGCTTTTCCCCGAGCGGCGTTTGCATCCATTCAATCGCCGCCGTCGCGCTCGCCGCAGCGGCGGGCAGGGGAGCGGTGCTGTAGATAAAGCTCCGCGCGCGGTTGATCAGCAGATCGATCAAACTCCGGGAGCCTGCAATGTAGCCGCCCGCCGATCCTAGTGCCTTGCTCAGCGTGCCCATCTGGATTTCCACCTCGTCGCCCAGCCGCAGCGCGTCCGTCAATCCGCGCCCATGACGCCCAAGCACGCCCACCGCGTGCGCTTCATCCACCATGAGGAGGGCGTCGAACCGGTTCTTGATCTCGACGATCTCGGCGAGCGGCGCGCGGTCGCCATCCATGCTGAACACCGCTTCGGTCACCACAATCACGCGACCTTCGGGATAGTTTTCCTGCGCCCACTGCAGATGGCTCTCGAGTTTGCCCAGGTGATTGTGCGGAAACACTCGAATCGCGGCGCCGCTCAGTTTTGCGCCGTCGATGAGCGAAGCGTGGCAGAGTTTGTCCAGGATGAGCACGTCGCCTTCGCGGGCCAGCGCTCCCAACGTGCCAACCGAAGCCGCGTATCCGCTGGAAAATGCCAGGGCCGCCTGCGTGCCTTTGAATTGCGCGAGCCGTTCCTCCAGTCGCGTGTGCGGCGCAAGCGTGCCGCAAACCAGGCGTGCGGCGCCACTGCCCACGCCGTATTCATCAATCGCGGCTTTCGCTGCTTGTCGAAGGGCCGGCTCTGCCGCGAGACCGAGATAGTCGTTCGATGCAAAGCTCAGCAGGGAACGTCCGGCGTGCGTCAGCTCGGGCCCTTGCGCCGAATCGAAGGAACGCAACTTCCGCAGCAGCGCTCGTGAGCGCAACTCGCCAAGCTCTTCCTCAAATGAGCGCATGCTCGCGAGTCTGCGCTCTTTGAATGGTGGATGCCATGTCCATCGCGCGCGCGGATGAACGGCCGTGCTAGGGATTGGCGGTCGCCTCGGCCGGCTGGGATTTCATCTGATTGAATCCCCACGAGAGCATCCGGTAGCTGTCCTGCCAAATGTCAGAGCGGTTCCGATCGCCGAGCACGACGCAGACCAGATGTTTTCCGCCATCGGCGGCGCTGCTGACGAGACAATGTCCCGCCGCGTCCGTGTATCCGGTCTTCATGCCGTTGCAGAGGCCGAAGTACTTCATCAGCTTGTTCGTGTTCTCGTAAGTAATGTTCTTGCCGCCTGCCGTGCGCCAGACAGTGACCTTCGTCGCCATCAAACCTCGGAGCACGCGATTGCGGTAGGCATGCAAAGCAAGCCGCGCCATGTCGCGAGCGGTGCTGTATTGGCCGGGTTCCGTCAGGCCGTTTGGATTCACGAAGTTGGACTGGCGCATGCCGATTTCGCGAGCTTTCGCGTTCATCTTCTGCGCGAAAGCCGCGATGCTCCCGGCATTGTCGCGGGCCAGGCAGCGCGCCACGTCGTTCATGCTCTTCACCAGGAGGATTCGGAGGAGGTCATAGCGCTTGTAAACTTCGCCGCCCTTCAATCCGAGCTTGGTCGGTTCGCAATTTCCGTCCGTGGATTCAACGGTGACGTTGGTGTTGAGATCACCTTCTTCGGCCACGACCAGCGCCGTGAGCAGCTTTTGCGTGCTGGCCACTGCCCGCACGTCGTCCGCGTTCTTTTCGTAAAGCACACGGCCGGTCACAGCGTCGCAGAGGATTACCGATGGCGCGCTGACACTTGGGAAAACATTTGGGTCGTCCTTGTCCGGGACGGCGAAGGGCCGGGATATGCCGGGAGACTCCGGCGAAGTCGCGGTGGACTTCTTCCGCGTTGGAGTTGAGCTCTTCTTCGTGGCCGCGTCGACAGACGGCAATGCCATGAATAGAGCCATGAGAACTGCGACGAGACGGCTCATGCGTGCGCGCTCCTAGTAGAACGGGAGTGGCGAGGACGCAAGCACCGCGCGTGGCAAGGACGGCATTGCGACATGGCTCGAAGTGCTTCCTGGCGAGCGCGGTTTTCTGAATTCGGAAAAAAGTCGGTCATCCTGAGAACCCAACCGCCTTCGGCGGATTGTCTGTTGGGCAAGAACCCGGCAGGAAAATCCGGTCATCCTGATGGAGCTTCAAGCGACTGAAGGACCCCGAGCCACCCGCGAGAGATCTGTCGCCGGGAGCACCCTTTTGAGAATCGTCATCAGACCTGAGGTTCTTTGGTAGACTCCAAAATAGCCGCTGCGGCTGATTCTTTCTTGAACAGGAACCGGATACGATTGAACGCGTGAAAATCGCGAGGACGAATACCCAGTCATCCTGACCGAGTGTAACGAGGAGAAGGACCCCGAGACGTCCGCGGAAGATTTGTCGTCGGGAATGACTCTTTAAAAACCGCCAACGAGCTTGAGGTTCTTTGATAGGAGCTTTAGCGATTGAAGGATCCCAAGCTATTCACGCGTGACTTATCAGGCGGGAACTTGATCTGGCAGTTGCTCCGAGGCGAGGCCGATGGTCCGGCAGGACAAATTCACGGAATCTGCGGCCATCTCGTACGGAGCTTAGCCCTCCGTTTCACCCTTCTCTACTCGCCAATTTTCCTCGCGAGTTCCGGATCCGGCGCCGCGCCGAGTTCGAGCGCTTTCGTGTAATGCCGCCGCCCGAGTTCCACCGCCGGCGGAACGCGCTCCATGCATAGCACTGCCAGGTTATAGTGCGCCTCGGCAAACTTCGGATTGATCTCCAGCGCCCGGCGCAACTCGTCCTCACCGGCGGAATACCACCCTTTGCGGCCGAGGGTTATCCCGAGATACAGGTGCGCCTGCGGATTCTTCGGCGCGTAGAGCACGGCTTGCGCAAGGTGCGCGTGCGCGGCTTCGAGGTTCCCGCGCTCATAGGCTGCGATGCCCAGCAGCAACCATGCGCCCGCATTGGTCACATCATTGCGCAGCACTCGCTTCAGCAAGGCGTCGCCTTCGTCGAATTTTTTCTGCCGCTGCCGGACCAACGCGAGGTTGATTAACGCCGGCGCATTCTCCGGCGCAAGGGTCAGCACCCGCTCGTAACCTTTCGCCGCGCCTTCGAGATCGCCTTTTTGAAATGCCTGCAAGGCTTCCGCGTGGGCGCGTTGCGCCTCGTCATCACGTTTCGGTGCTGGCGTTGGCTCGAGCGGAGCAGTCTTTTCTTCGGTGGCGGGCTTCTTCGAAGGGGAGGCCGCCGGCTGCTTCTTTGGCGCCGCGACTCCGGTCGCCGCCAACAGGCAAAGGATAGCCGCCAGGAGGCTATGGATCGCCGCTGTTCGCTTCACTTGCTTGAACCCAGTTCGGTGGACCGCTCCGTGGCGGCGCGCACTGCCCCGATCAAAGCCGAGCGGAGGCCGCGCTCCTCGAGCACTTCGAGTCCCGCGATGGTCGTCCCGCCCGGGCTCGTCACTTGATCGCGCAACACCGCGGGATGAGAGTTCTGGTGTAAAACCATGTCCGCTGCGCCGGCGACGGTTTGCGCGGCGAGCCGCAGCGCCAGCTCGCGTGGGAGTCCCATGAGCACGCCCCCGTCCGCCAGCGCCTCGATCACCGTGTAAACGTAAGCCGGGCCGCTGCCGCTCAATCCGGTTACCGCATCGAGCAGCTTTTCCTTCACCTCCACCGCGACTCCCGCGCTGCCAAAGATCCGCGAAGCCGTGGCCGCATCTTCATCCGTGGCCTGGCTGCCGCGGGCAAATCCCGTTGCGCCGCGCATGATCAGGGCCGGTGTGTTGGGCATGGCTCGAATCACCCGGAAGAGCGGCCCCGCCGCGGCTTCAAGCTTCTCCAATGGCAGACCGGCGACAATCGAGAGCAACAGCTTCTGCTTTCCCGCTTCGCCGCCCTTCCACGCCCACCGCATTGTGCTCTCCATTCCGCCGCTATTCAGGGATTGGAGCGCGGCAATCGCGTCCGCAGGCTTTACGGCCAGGATTACCACTTCGCTGCTCGCAACGACTTCCGCATTGGTCTCGGCGGCTCGTGCCCCGGTGCTTTTCGCCAGGCGCGTTGCCGCTGCCGGGACGGCATCGCTTACCACGACGTCCGCAGGCCCGCACACTTCCGCGTTGAGCACGCCTTGCGCGAGCGCGGTCGCCATTTTTCCGGAGCCGATGAAGCCGAGTTTCATGGCCGGCACTCGTTAGCGCGTTGTCGCGGAAAGAAAAGGCGTCACTTACGCAACCTGCCGGCGACGGCGGCTGACGAGCAAGGTGCCAAGACCGAGCAACAGCGCCGTGGAAGGTTCCGGCACCAACTGCAGCGCCACGTCGTTTCCGCCGGTGAAGGAGTTCGTGTCGGAGTTGGCCGTGTAGCTGATGTTAAAGGTCTGGCCGCCGATGGTGACCGCGTTCCCCTGCGCGAATTGACCCTGCACGGCGTCCGTTCCGTCATTCAGGATGAGGAAGAAGATATCCGTCAGGCCGGCAAGGTAACCATTGAGGAAGGTTGCTTCGAGCGTCGCGCCATTAAGGCGCACCGTCGCATTACCCCCGGCATCCAGCGCGCGGATTTGATCATAGCCCGCCGCCGTGTCGCCACCAGCCACGTTGCCGCCGATTTCAATCGAGAGCTTCGATGTGGCGTCGGTGAACTGCAGATTCTTCGTCGTGAGAACGCTCGCCACCGAATCCTGCATGCCGGGCATGAGCTTGCCGCCCGCGTCCACCACCACGCTGCCCACGGTTCCCTTGCCCGCGAGTGTGCCGCCGGTCATGACCTTGTGGAGGAACGACGACTGGCCGTTGCCGTTCACAAAGAGACGGCCGCTATGAACGATCGTGGCCCCCAGGTAGGTGTTATTGGCGGTGAGTTCCAAATCGCCCGGGCCCGTCTTCAGCAGGTCGTTGGTGATGCGACCGGAAATCGTGCCGCTGATCCGCGCCGTGTCCCCGGTGGTCGTCGGATTATTGTGCACGTAGAACTCGCGGGCATTGTAGTTCACCACCGTCAGGCTTGCCGCGGAAAGGCTGAGATTATTCGTCCACGTCACCCGGTTCGTTGCCGAGCGGGATCCAAAAGTGAGCGCATAACCCGATCCAAGGAAGCCGATATCCTCCCACGAAATAAGCGCATTCGACGAGCCGTTAAGCACCACCGTCGCGTCTCCATTGACGGCTGCGAAACCGCCGCTGCCGCGATCTTCCTCGATCTCCGTATTAAGCCCGCTGGCGTCGACACCCGTCCAGTTGACGGTGTTCGGCCCAAAGCCGATCGTGCGCGCGAAAGTCCCGCCGCCGTCGATTTCCATCTGTCCGCCGCGGAGCCGCAGTTCGCCTCGCGGCAAGGTGCTTCCTGGGATCGCGCGCAACGCTCCCGCGTTCAGCGCAACTACCTGGTCATACGCGGCGTGATTCGAATTGAGCACCAACGTTCCATCGCCGGATTTGACGACTGGATTGTTGGATCCGGTGAGCGGAGCGTTGACGTTCAAGGTGCCGCTTTGCGCAACCGTGAAAAACCGCGGGCCATTTCCGCCGATGCTGCCACCCGTTGCCTGGATCAGGGCGCTCCCCGCGTTTCCGAGAAGAATCGCGGTGGTGGAAAGGGTGTCCGCGCCAAGCGAGAGGGCGGCTCCGTTGAGTAACCGCACGGAGTTCACCGGATAAGTTACACCCGTGCCAGTAGTGCTTCCCGCCCCAGCGAGCTGCGCGTTGGCCGTGGCGGCTTGGTTCGTATTCCACAGGGTGGCAGTCACGGAAACGACGCCATTCGCATTGTAGCTCGCGAATTGAAGCCCGGTCGTCCCGGCGCCCAGCACGGTTGCCCAACCTACGGATGAAGTGCCCGCGGTCGTATCCAGCAAACCGGTGGGGGCCGGAGGCGTAAAGTTTCCGGGGGACTCGAGGAAAATCCTCGCAGAAGCGCCACCTAGTTGGATCTGACCGCCATTGAACTGGGCCGAAAACTCCACCGTTGAGAGTTGCTGAATGGCGGTTTGATTCCGGGAGTAAGATTTAAACGAGAGTTGCGTTAGCCCTGTGCCGGAATTCAGGGTTGGTTGAACGATCACTCTCAGCATTCCTGAGCGTGGATTGTTCGCCGATCCGAGCTGCAGACGGCCGGTCTCTTCATTCGTCGTTGCTGAAGGCTGGCCGATCATTCGGAGCGTGCCGCCACCGATCGTATCCACCGACGAGCCGTCCCATGCGCCATCGCGAAGCCGGTCGACACCGAAGACTGAATTGTCGAGCACCAGCGAGCCCCCCGCAAGGGTTGTGCTGCCGTTTGCAGTGCTTAGGAAATTGGAAAGGGTCGCATTGCCGGCGAGCGTCAAAGTCGCTCCGTGCCCGACCACAGAGTCCTTCCAGATGTTAATGCTCCCGGTGCTCGCTGAAAGGGTCTGGTTACCGGGGCCGCGGACAACCAAGTCGCCGCCATCGTTCCCTGTGCCGCTGGGTTTTGGAATGATAATGCTTCCGCCAAAGTTGCCGTCAACCAGGGCGGTGATCACCACATCATAGTTGCTGGTATTACCCCCGGCGATTTGGGCATCCACCGTTCCCGACTCGCCCGACAATGTGCCCATGCGCAGCGAGGTCGCGTACCCCGATGTCTCATCTCCGGTGTCGCGGCGCGCGCTCAAGGTGCCGCTCCCCGTGAACACAACCGGGTTTGCGCGAAGAGCCGAAGAGGCCGCCTGCGCATTGTTGTTAAACCGAATGGTTCCGTCGCCGATCAGCAGGTTTCCCATCCACGTGTTAGCCGATGGCGTGGTCGCCTCCGCCCCCGCGGTCGGCTTCGTGCCAAAGCGATAGGTTGAGAGACCGCTCTGGATGATATCACCCACGCCTGAGACGCCGGAGTTGAACGTTACCGTCCCCACTCCGTCCCCTGAGAGCTTGAGCGCGCCGTTGAAAGCGATCGGCGTGTCGATGATGACGTTTGCTGCCTGCGACGCGTTGCCGGCCGGGCCGGGATGGGTGATCTCAGGATTGGTTCCCGCAAATTGGATCAGGTTTCCGTCGATCTTGAACTGCAGGCCGGAGTTCAACGGGTCGGCATCGTGCGCCGTAAGCGTGATCTTATTGAGGGTAAAAGGGTTTGCCGTTGTCCCCAAGTCGTTT
>CBHXZU010000086.1:0-12517 GCA_966125105.1 uncultured Prosthecobacter sp. | reverse complement strand
TCGTAGAAGTAGGTGATCGAAGTGTCTCCCCAACCTTGGAGCTTCTTCATGGCATCTACCCGATCCATCCACGGCTCTGCGTAGGGAACCATGGGACGGCCTCCGATGAACTCACGGATTTCCGGGCGCGCAATGATCCACTGCTGCAAGAGCATCTCGATGCGGGCAACGGTGGGCAAATCCCCGAATTGGTTGTGCATGCCTTCGGTGAGCAGGAGGTTCACTTCCTTCAGCGCATTCAACACGGGGAAGCCATCCGCGATAACAGTCGTGTTGTCGTCCTGCTTGTAGAAAGTCACGCAGGCGCTGAGCAGATTATGGAACGCCTCCAGGAACTTTGAGCGGCTGTCGACAGGCTGCAGCGTTGGCACTGCCTTGCCCTGCAGTGTGAAACCGTATTCGTGGTCATATTCGTAAGCGCGCCGGGCCAGGGTGAGGCGATGCTGCTCGTCTTGAATATAGCCGAAGAGCACGGAGCTGATGGGATGCAACGGCGCGATCGTGAGATTGGCGAGCGGGTCACCGGCGCCGGCCCGCCGGTTTTGAAACCGGACAGCGAGCGCATTCATGGTCTGCACGAGCATCCCCTCTTCCATCCAATACGACCAGATGAGCTCGAAAAAGCAGGGCCGCCCCAGCTTGCGCCGCAGAATGCCATCCATCGCGTCGAGGTACTGAGCTTGTTTCGAATCCGGAATGATCGCCTGTTCGCCCATCCGGCGGCGAATCAGCGCGAGGTAAGGCAGCGTTTTGGTCTCGGGACCCTTGGTATTGGCCGTTTCCAAGTAGTCGGTCCAACGTCCCTGCAACTCGCTGAGCGTCTCGTGGCGATCATTGCGCTCGTTGTAATCCGCCAGTGTAGCCTTATCGAAGTAGTTCGGCTCATCCACCACGCGGCAGCCGAGCGACACGAAGACCTCCGTGGCGGTCTTCAGCATCTGATACGAGGTAATGCCGACGAAAGGCGTGCCGCGTCCTTTATCCGCCGCGCTAAAGGCGGTCTTCTGAGCCTCGGTTAAGCCGCCGTTCGCCACGTTCTGCAGGAACTTTTCGTAGTTCTCGAACGAAAGGGATTCCGCCCCCTGCCGGATCGCCTGCCACAGCGCGACGTCCCGTGTCGCTGGCGCGGAGGATCGGCTGAGCGTTACGGTTCCAGCCCCGCGGGCGGTCACCGGCGGGCGAACTTCGAGCTCGATCTCGGCCATTTGCTCGTCGCTGCCGTTCTTCGCTGTAAGACGAATCGTATAGACGCCACATTCGGCGCCCGCGCTACGGAATGTCGCCTTCCACTTCTCCTCGCGAGCAGGCTCCATTGGGACGCTGTAAGTGCTATATACGGCTGTCCACTCCAGCGTGTATTCTTTGAGCAGCCTCAACAGTTTCTCTTTCTCATTCGAGCCTTCGGTAGAGTAAGTCTTTCTCGAATGGTTCTGCTCAAACAGAGCCAGAACGTTCACCTCCTGGCCTTGGAAGATGAAGGCATCGGCGATGGGCAGGTTCTCTAATTTGAGTGCTACTAGATTCATAGGATAGCTGGATTCAGTTTTTTGGATTTAGTCGGTGAGACAAAAGTGACTGCCCTCTCGGCGCGGGCGACTGCCACGGTGCGCTGGCTGCAAAACGCGGACATATCGAGCGTGCCGCGGAGCGCCCAATACGTGAGCAGGTTGGTCAGTAGCCGGCTCTCGTGCTCGGGGGGGATCCGGCCATCCGCATTCGCCTGGCCGATGACGGCGAAGACGAGACCGGGCGAGGCTGCGCGCATTTGGCGGGGCGTGGCCGACCACACTTGAAAGAGGTGCCGCAAGCGCGAGGGCTGACGCTGCTCGATTTCGAGCGCTTCGGAAAGGGTCCGGCCACGGAGCGCGCGGGGCCGATGATTTGCGAGCAATGCCACGAACGCGGGCATGGTTTGGAGCAGAAGATCCACGATGCGGCGGCGTTCCGGCTCGAGACCACTGAGCGGATAGAATCCATCCCACATCTTCTCCAACCGCTCCCACTGCGCATCCGGGTATAGCGCGCGGCCCATGGCCGAGCTCAGACGAACGCGAATCCAGGGGAACGGGTGGGGATCATCGGGATTGATGCGAAAGACAAAAGCACGCGGAAGGCTGACCACGCCGATGAGGCCGGTGGTGGCGGAAACACCCACTTTCGCCACGGCCCAAAAATCCGCGACGATCTCCGAAATGCAGCGTTCCCAGATTTGCCACGCGAGTTGCTCGGGTCCGCCCTTGGCCTGGAGTGCGTGAAGGAGAGGGCGGAGCGATTCGATCAAGTCCAGGAGCGCGGCGGCCTGGTGTCCAACCTCATGCACGAGCGAAGAGGCGATTCCGCTGCCAATCATCCGTTCCCTGGGCACGCGAATTATCGCCACCGGATTTTTCCCGCCCCCTGGGAGCCGCGTGCGCGCCCGGCGGATCGCGGCGCCATGTCCGCGATCGAGGTAGCAGATGACGGGAGGAGGCTCGATCGCGCCGCCGGCGACTCGCAGGCAATCCGCCGCCACCAGATCCAGACCGGAAAGGCGCACGCCGTTGTCGACTTCCGCGCGCTGCACCAGAGCGTCGGCGAAAATATCGAACTGCGCAAGAACCGCGTGAAAGCGCAGGCGCAGAAAGGTGAAGCGCGCCTGGCACTCTGCCGGCGTGGCCGCATGGGCAGCGGGCCCATGCAGCCAACGCAGATAGTCGAGCACCATTTTGCGCAAGCGAACCCGCCCCTGCGCCACGTGCGACTCCACCGCCGTCTGCGCGGCAGGAGAGACCGCTGCGGCGAGCACCGCCGGGACATCGAGCGAAAACGGCCGCACTCGCGACAGGCGCTGGAGAAGCGCGCGCGCTTCCCGAGCGAGAAAGGCCGATGCTGGAATGGTGGCGGTCATGGAGTGCGTGGAGAGCGGCGAGGGCGAGGCGGTTGCTGCCCTACACGCCAACCAGGACGATTTTATTGCCGCGTCGGAACCAGCGGCCGGACTTCGGCCGATTGCTGCGAGGCGCGCTGCTTGCCGGTTGCAGCAATCCTGGAGCATGGGTCTGTGCTGCCGCGACCATGGCTGCCTTGGCGGCCGCCTGCGGATCCACAGCGCCCGGCATCTGCGCGGCGTTTTGCACGGCGGCACCGGCGAGACGAACGACTTGTTTCGCCACCTCGAATTCCTGGTCTTCGGGACTGGCGTTTTCCAACTCGAGCCCGAGCATGCTGCCTGCGCCGGATGCGAGCTGCGACCCGATCATTCCGCCCACACCTGGAACAATCAGGTTCCCCAGCGCGCCACCCGCGACGGGGAGCACCTTTTTGATCGCGCCCTTGATGAAGCCGCCGAGCGGTTTCAACAGAGGCGATTTGAGGGCGCCGCCGACTACCTGTTTCGCTTTCTTCAGCAGGCCACCGATGAATTGATCGAGCTCCTGCTCGTCGTTGATCTCGAGCAACTCTGCCGCGAGTTCCGCCTCTTCCTCTTCCGTGAAGGCGGCTTCCGCGCCCGCCTCACTGTATTCGTTGTCTTCGCTGTATTCGTTGTCGAACTCCGAGAATTCGAAATCGCTGGCTTCTTCAGCCATTTCCAAGTTGGTGCGGTCTAGGTCGTGCATATTCTGTTCTTTGGTGGTTTGGGTTTGTTGGTTACTTGCGTTCGCCGGCTCATTGTCCGGCAAAGGGCTGCTGCCGCTGTCGCCGCCGTCGCCAGGGGCTGCGGGGGAAGTGCCAGTGTCGCCAGGCGCAGCCGCGCCAGATGGATCAGCAGTGCCTGCTGGGTCCCCCGGGGTGACATCTGCGGGAACCGGCGCGCCACAGTTCGCGCATCGGCAGGTCACAGAGAGTCGAAGGGGGCGGGCGTAAATGCGATCGGAGACACTGGCCAAGGGTTCCGGCACTGCGGCAAAAGGATCCGGCAATCGAACCCCAGGTGACCGCTGAGGCGGAACAGCGAATGGCCCAGGCCGGCGACGCTTGCGCAAGAGGCCGGGTGCATGACGACGGGCCGCAGCGCCGACGGCACGCTTCGCCACTGCGCTCGGCGGACCCGAACGGCCAAAGCGGCGGGCCTGACGAGCTCCCGCGCCGGCGAAGCGCACGAAGCGGCGCGCGGTTTCGAATTCCTTATCTTCCTCACTCATGCCCTCGAGCTCGAGGCCAAAGAGATCGCTCGCTGCGGCGGACAGCCGTCGACCGGCGTCGGAACGCGAGAACGGAACGAATCCGCCGCCCAAAAAGGGAAGAGAGCGGCGCGCGACCTGCCGCAGGATCTGCCTCAGCGCGGAAGCGGCGCCACAGGAGCGGCCGCGGCCCAGGACACGACCAATCAAACGACCGAGGAATTGGTCGAGTTCGGATTCGTCCGCTACTTCGAGCAGTTCCGAGGCGAGTTCGAGTTCCTCGGTCTCGCCAAAGGCGCCGCCCTCCACGCTCTCGAAATCGATGCTCTGCTGTGTTTGGTTTTGCATACGCGATCCCCCGAGTGATCCGCAGCGCATGGGCCTGGTTTCCCCGAGCGCTCCGGTGAACACCCGCTCCCATTTTGCATGCGCCGTGCCACGGGCATTTCTCTGGAGACTGCCGCTCCGCGGCGAAGGACGCTTCGGTTTCGCCACGCTTTTGCCGAAAATTGCCGAAGCCAGCTTCCCCATTTCCAGCCACCAGTCCATGGCGAGCGCCATGCATCAGGAAATCTGCCTGAAGAGTATGCTGAATCCTGTCCGGAACTTCAGGAACGAAGAAGACCTCCTAAAAGTGCGCCAGCGTCGCACCGAAGCATCCCTGTCCCGCACCTGAACGCACCAGGGTGTTCCCGAAGCACGCAAGGCCGACCCAGACGCATCCCGCGGTGATCTTCCCCTACTGGTTCACTGTTACGTCTATCAGCGAAGTCACACCGACGCCGGTGGTGATCGTGTCGACTCCGCCCAGACCGTTAACGATCAGATCATCGTTGGCTACCTCCGGATGCAAAATCCGCACAAGCGCGCTGAGGCCGGTTACATCGACCGCGCCTGCATTTGCCACGAGATTGATCGTGTCTGGGGAGGCCGTCCCATTGACGGTGATGACATCCGCCTGTCCATCGCCAGTGCTGCCGCCGATCGTGGAAGCAAGGTCGGCGTTGATGCTGGTCAGGTCGGTTCCGACCAGGCTGTTGACGGTAAGGGTGTCAGCCCCACCCAGCATATTGAGGTCGAGAGTTTCGACGTCGTTGAGGTCCATGCTGACCACAGCAACGTTTCGCGTGAAGAGGACGCGGCCACCGTTGGCGGATACGTTGAAGGCCTCGGCGACGGCCGCTCCGTTGAAGAGCAGTCGGTCCGTCCCGGCTTGCCCCTCCAGGGTGTCGTTGTCGTCGCCGGGGTTCCAAGTGAAGGTATCGTTGCCGTTGCCCATCAGGGCAGTGTCGTTGCCGTCGCCACCGCTGATTAGATCGTCGCCTTCGCTGCCGAACAAAACATCCGCGCCAAGCCCGCCGTTCAAAGTGAGCTGAATCCCGTTCGCTTTGAGTGCCGAAGCGTTGGCGACGTCATCACCCCCCTGGGCATTCACCGTCAGCCGATCCAGTGTCTGCTCCTGGAGGGTGATGTTAATCGTGGCCGTAAGCCCTGAGACGACGACGCCCGCGGCATCGCCCGCGATACTCATGGTATCTGCGGCCTGGGTGCCATTGACCGTGACTGTGTCGGCTGCGGTGTCACCGCCGCCGGCCTGGCCTCCGAGGTTCAGCGCGACCTGCGTGACGTCCGTGCCGGCGAGGTCGCCCACGACAACGTTGTCGGCGCCGCCCAACGCGCGGAAGTCGATCGACTCGATGTCATCGAGATCCATGGTTACGCTGGCCACATTGCGAAGGAAGAGAACGCGGCCGCCGTTGGCTGCGATGTCGATGTTCTCGGCGACATTCGCACCGAAGAAGCGCAGAGTATCGGCGCCTTCCTGTCCCTCGACCGTGTCGTTGCCGTCGCCTGGGTCCCACTGGAAGACGTCGTTGTTGGCGCCCAGGAATGCAATGTCGTTCCCGTTGTCGCCGAAGACGAAGTCGTCCCCATCGCCCCCAAAGAGAACGTCCCCTCCTTGCGAACCGAGAAGCGTGTCGTTGCCGTTTCCACCATCGATCGTCAGCTTGATCACACCGGCAGGCAACGTTGTCGCCGTCACGGTATCGACTCCTCCCAGCGCGTTAATTACGAGTGTATCGTTGGCTCCTTCAGAGTTGGTGACGTTAACCCGCGCAGAAAGGCCAATCACGGAGACTGAGGTTCCCGCACCAACAACATCGATCGTGTCGGCCCCGTTCGTCCCGTTGACGATGATCGTGTCTGCCGCTCCGTCGCCGGTCGAGCCACCGATCGTGGAAGCAAGGTTTGCGTCGATGGTGGTGAGGTCGGTTCCCACCAGGCTGTTGACGGTAAACGTGTCTGTTCCTCCCAGCGTGTTAAGCGCGAGGTTCTCCACGTCATCCAAATCCATGACGATGTTGCCGATATCGCGCGTGAACACAACGCGGCCGCCATTCGCCGATACCGTGGTGATTTCGTTGCCAGCGCTGCCGTTGAAGAGCAGCCGGTCATTGCCAGCCTGGCCTTCCACAAGGTCGCTTCCATCTCCGGGATCCCATTGAAAAGTGTCATCCCCAGCTCCCAAAAACACCACGTCATTTCCCTGCTGGCCATCGATGAAGTCGTTGTTGTCTCCACCCAAGAGAGTGTCCACGCCATTGCTACCCGAGATCGTGTCGTCGCCGGCCCCTCCGTCGACGGTGATTTGAATCAGCGCTGCGAGGTTTCCTGTCGCGGAGAACGAGTCGTTTCCACCGTTCGCATTCAGGACCAGGCTTTCACTCGTGCGAATATCGATTGAGAATGGCGCCGGGTTGATTCGATCGAAGCGCACCCTCGTGCCGTTGGCAGTGGTAGCAAACTGCTCGTCCCCATTTCCGCCATTGACCTCGACGGTGTCCGCGCCGCTGCCTCCTTCGTTCAGATCAGTATCGTCACCTGGATTCCAAATCATCCGATCGTTATTTGCTTCACCGAAGACCTGATCGTCCGCATCGCCGCCCGTCAGCGTGTCGTCATTCGCTCCGCCGAAGAGGAAATCAAATCCTCCCTTACCCAGCAGCGTATCATTCCCGATGCCACCGAAGAGCAAATCGTTCCCGGAGCCACCAGTGATTACATCGACGCCTGACCCGCCGAAAAGCATCGCGGCAGGCAGCGCGCCAGACGCTTCGTTCAAGGTGATCGTGTCGTTTCCTCCGAGGCCAAAGACACGAATGAGGGACGTATTGGCAACGGTCGCTCCCGGGATCGACACCCCATTGTTCAATATCGCGCCTGCCGCGTCGCGACTGATGGTGATCGTTTCATTTCCATCGGTGCCCATGATCGTGACGACGCCCGCGATCACGTTGGTGCCATCCTGGATCAGGATGCTGTCGCCGAGACCTCCGTCGAGTGTGTCCACGCCGCCATTGCCGAGCAGCACGTCGTCGTTGTCGCCGCCAAGGAGCGTGTCTGCGCCTGCGCTTCCGAGCAGGATGTCGTTGCCTGCTCCGCCATCGAGGATGAACGGCGGACCTCCGATTCCGACGGCTGACGCGTCGAGAATGTCGTCGCCCCCGAGTCCCCCGATCTGGACCCGGTCATTGGCTGCTTCGAACGTGTGCACAACGACGCTCGCCGCCAATCCCCGCACCACGATGTCTCCAGCGTCCAAGGTCGCAGTAACCACGTCGTCTCCGCTCGTTCCATTGATCACCACGATGTCTGCCGCCCCGTCTCCCGCGCCTCCTCCAATCGTCCCCGCAAGATTGGCCCGCACATTCGTCAGGTCCGTTCCGGCCACGTTGTTCACGGTAACCGTATCCGTGCCGCCCAACGCGTTGATGGTGAGATTCTCCACGTCGTCGAGGTCCATCACAATGTTGCCCAGGTCCCGCGTGAAGACGATGCGCCCGCCGTTCGCCGAAGCGGTCATGATCTCGTTCCCCGCGCTCCCGTTGAATAGCATTGCATCATTACCCGCCTGCCCTTCGACAATGTCGCTGCCGTCGCCCGGGTCCCATTGGAAAGTATCGTCGCCAGCCCCGAGAAATACGGTGTCGTTTCCCTGCTGGCCGTCGACGAAGTCGTTATTGTCACCGCCGAGCAGAATGTCGGCCCCATTGCTTCCCAGGAGCGTGTCGTCACCGGTACCACCATCCACGGTGATTTGAATCAAAGCCGCCAGGTTGCCTGTCGCGGAGAAGGTGTCGTTCCCGCCATTGGCGTTGAGGACGAGGTTTTCGGTCGTCCCAATATCGAGCGAGAACGGCGCCGGATTGATCCGATCAAAGCGCACCCGCGTGCCGTTAGCCGTCGTAGTGAAATCCTCCGCGCCATTGCCGCCGTTGACTTCGACGATATCGGTTCCGCTGCCGCCTTCGTCCAGGTCGGTGTCATCCCCCGGGTTCCAAATCATGCGATCATTGTTCGCTTCGCCGAAGACCTGGTCGTCCGCGTCACCTCCCGTGAGCGTGTCGTCATTCGCGCCGCCGAAGAGAAAATCGAACCCTCCCTTTCCGAGCAGGGTGTCGTTCCCGATGCCACCGAAGAGCAAATCTCCGCCGGAGCCACCCGTGATCACATCGATTCCTGCGCCGCCAAAAAGCATGGCAGCAGGCAGCGCGCCGGATGCTTCGTTAAAGGTAATCGTGTCATTCCCTGCGAACCCGAAAACTCGGATGAGCGACGTATTGGCAACCGTCGCCCCTGGTATCGGCACTCCATTTTTCAATAACGCGCCTGCCGCATCCCGGCTGATGGTGATCGAGTCGTCCGACGAGGTGCCAGATACGGTAACGACGCCCGAAGTCACGTTAGTGCCATCCTGGATGAGGACGTTGTCACCCAGTCCGCCATCGAGTGTATCGACGCCTCCGTTCCCAAGGAGCACATCGTCGTTGTCGCTGCCGAGCAAGGTATCGACGCCTGCGCTGCCGAGCAGGATGTCGTTTCCGAGTCCGCCATCGAGCGCGAACAAAGGACCACCCGAAACAGCGGAAGCATCGAGGATGTCATCGCCACCGGCGCCCTGGAGGCGAACTGTGTCGATGCCCGCCTCGAACGTGTGGACGAGAACGCTCGCAGCGAGCCCGCTCACCTGGACATCTCCGCTCACGATCGTGGCGGTCACGACGTCATCTCCCGGCGTGCCGACGATCGTGACGGTATCCGCCTGGGCGTCGCCAGCGGCGCCGTCGATGACCGAAGCGAGATTCGCCCGCGCGCTGACTAGATCCGTTCCGGTGAGATCGCCCACGGTCAGGTTATCCGCTCCTCCGAGCGCATTGACCGTGAGGTTTTCCACATCGTCGAGATCCATGACGATGCTGGCGACATCGCGCGTGAAAACGATTCGCCCGCCATTCGCGAACACGTTGAAGTTCTCAGCGATATTGGCGCCGTTGAAGCGCATCGTGTCGGTGCCCGCCTGTCCTTCCACAATGTCGCTTCCATCGCCGGGATCCCACTGGAACGTATCATCGCCCGCGCCCATGAGGATCGTGTCGTTCCCCTGCTGGCCGTCGATGAAATCGCCGTCGTCCCCGCCAATCAAAATATCCGCGCCGTTGCTGCCCAAAATCGTGTCCGCACCCGCGCCACCATCGACGGTGATCTGAATAAGAGCCGCAAGATTCCCGGTTGCGGAGAACGAGTCGACGCCGCCGTTGGCATTGAGCACGAGTTTCTCGGCCGTGCCGATATCGAGGAAGAATGGCGCGGGATTCAGCCGATCAAAGCGCACGCGGGTGCCGTTGGCCGTCGTCGTGAACTGCTCGTCTCCATTCCCTCCATTCACTTCAACCGTGTCGGTTCCGTTCCCGCCTTCGTTCAGGTCCGTGTCATCGCCAGGGTTCCAGATCATGCGATCGTTTTCGCCTTCACCGAAGACCTGGTCGTCGCCATCGCCTCCGATGAGAATGTCATCATTCGCGCCACCGAGCAGGATATCGGCCCCACCCTTGCCCAGGAGCGTGTCATTCCCCAGTCCCCCGTTGAGAGTGTCATTCCCCGAACCTCCCGTGAGCGTATCGTTACCGCCCTCGCCGGAAATGTTCGCCGCGGGCAATGCGCCCTGCGTCTCGTCCAATGCGATCTCGTCATTCCCGTCTCTCCCGAGAATTTGGATGAGCGTCGTGTTCGCCACGGTGGGCACGCCACCGGTAATCGGCACCTCGCCAGCATCGACCCGCAAGTTTCCTGCAACGTCGCGGCTCACCACGATCTTGTTGTCGAAGTTGTTTCCGGTGACAGTGAGCACGCCAGTCGCGGGGTTAAACACCGCGGTCGCAGGGAGTCGCTTGAGCCGGTAGAACGTGTTCGGCGGCGCAAGCGTTCGCGAAATACTGACAAAATCTCCCCCGCCCATCACGACCGCGCCCAGGTTCGACCACGTCAAAAGGTTCGTGCTCGATTCGAGCTGGTAAGCAAGACCGTCGTCGCCAAACCAAGTGATGAAAACGGTCTGATTGAAGCGGCTGATCGTGACGCTTGTTTTCAGATCCTCGGCCAAGCCGCGCGGGGTGATCGCGACTAGAATGAGCAGGATTTGGAGTAGCAGGCACCGAAGCCTGGGAGGGCTGACGATTGCGTTCATAACATTGACCTGACCGGGTCGAAACCGTCCCGCAGAACCGCAGGATGACTTACCCTCAGGGAGGTCTGTTATGACGCCTGTGGAACCGATGTCTAGGCGGCACTAGGTAGCCGATATGCGTAGTGACAAAACGCGCTCGCGCGTTCCGCGATGGCTGCTTTTGATTACGTTGCAACCTGCCTGGAGGTCCTCAAGCGAGAAGTCCCATCAATCGCTCCTTTTCCGGAATCACGAGCGGGAACTGTTTCGCCATGGCGTGGTTAGCTATGTCGGCGAACTCGCGCAGCGCAAGGTGCAGATGCTCCGGCCGCACTCGCGTGCCCTTGTCTTTGTCTAGAGCAAGCGTCGTTGCATCGATCGGCACGGCAAATTGCCCGGCGTCCGTCGCGCCGATCACGCGGTTCCCGCGAATTCCGCGGCCCATGAACATGATCGAGCCGATCGACCAGTGGTCCTTGCCGTTCCCCTTGTTGTAGGTCGGCGTGCGACCCATCTCGCTTTGGATCACGACGACGAGTTTGTCGCGAATGCCAAGTTCTTCGGCACGTCGCATCGTGTAGGCGATTCCCGCCAGGAACTCCGGGATCAGCTTCATCTGGTCCTTGTCGTTGTTGGCGTGGCTGTCGAATTGGCCGATGGTGAGATTCGCCGAGACGCACACGCCCGCCTTGAAGGACGCGAGCGCGATCTCCGCCTGCTGCGAGAGGCGCCCTTTCGGGATCGATTTCGGAATGTAGGGCGTGACGCGCTCCAGCGCCTTCGAATTGAGCTGCGCTGCGTAAAGCATGCTCTCCGCGCGCTCGATGCGCGGCAGCACCGCTTTGGAAAGCTGCGCATCCGTCTGCTCTTTCAGCGCGCGCTCGATGCGCTGGGTGACGAAGTCATCGTGGTAGAGGCTGCGCGCGTTGCCATCGATGCCGTCCGCATTGGCCACCTTCTGCAGTGACGGCAAATATGGCACACGCGACATCGCCACGAGGTTCCCCGTGTTGGAGTAGTTTCCAAACGTCAGGAACGAAAGCGGGCAGCTCGGCCCTTTGCACGCGGCGACGAGCGCGGCAAACGTGGGATAGGCGAGACTGTCGAGTTTGCCCGTCGCCATGTAGCGGGCGCCGGGCGAATGGTTGTTCACCGAGTAATCGATGCCGTTCAGCACGAGCAATTCGTCGCCAAACTCCTTGTAGAAATCCTCGTTGCTCACCCCGCCTTCCTTGTGCGCGGCATTGGGCGCGAACTTGTGCGCGCCCTTCGTGAGGATATCGCCCTCCTTGTAGAGTCGATTGATCTCCCCCACGCCCTTCGGATCCATCAGGTAGGTCGTGTCCCACCCGCCGGATGCGTTGAAGACAATGTAATACGGCCCTTCGTAAGGCGCCTGCATTTGCGCCTCGGCCTGCGCATTGCCGGGCAACCAAAACGGCGCGGCGACCCCCACGCCGGCGAGTCCGCACAGCCGCAGGAATTCGCGGCGGGTCTGAAAGTTTCCGTGCTTACTCATAGAGGAATTCGCGCTGCCGCAGGAGATAGGTGACGACGCCGCGCCAGGCGCGCATCGCATATTTGGGATCCTTGTCGCGCCCCTCGCCCGGGGTGCTTCGGCAATGGTAACTCTCGATCGGCTCCACGCCTTTGCGCTCGCGAGCGTCCTCGAGAATGCCGGCGAACAAATCGTAGGCGCGGTTCACTTCCGCGCCGTCCGCTGATTCTTTGCGGCCGAGGACGAGCGCAAACAAATGCACGATCTCTTCGCGGATCTGCCGGTCGGTCGACTCGTCCTCCCCGGGCACCATGTCGATCTCAACCTTGGGGAAAAGCCGGCGCTCGCTCGCCGGCGTGGCGAAATCGAGCGGCACAATCTTTCACCCCACGTCATTCGACAAGATGCGTTGGA
>CBHXZU010000085.1:0-12588 GCA_966125105.1 uncultured Prosthecobacter sp. | reverse complement strand
GATACTTACTGGGAAGGCAAGCTTCTTGGCCGCCTCGCGACCGTCGCGACCATCGCGGAGGTCGTCGGCTTCCCCGAGCAGAGCCGCGAGCTTCGCGAGCGTGTCCGCGCGCGCCTCGAAGCATGGCTCACCGCGACGGACAAGGACGGCAAACCGAAGCCAAAAGGCGTCTTCGCCTATGAGCCCACGTGGGGCACGCTCATCGGCTACCCGGCGAGTTTTGGCAGTGATGCCGAGCTAAACGATCACCACTTTCACTATGGCTATTTCATCAAGGCAGCCGCCGAAGTCGCGCGCGTGGACGCGTTGTGGGCGAGCGACGCGCGCTGGGGCGGAATGCTAAAGCTGATCATCCGCGACATTGCGTGTCCCGATCGCAATGACCCGCAATTCCCCTTTATGCGCGCGCTCGACGTTTATGCCGGCCATTCGTGGGCGAGTGGCCATTCGCGTTTCGCCGATGGAAACAACAATGAGTCCTCGAGCGAAGCCATCAACGCGTGGGCTGGCATCGTCCTGCTGGCAGAAAGCACTGGCGACAAATCGCTGCGCGCGCTCGGCGCATGGTTGCTCACGACCGAGCTAGCCGCGATCGAAGACTATTGGTTCGGAGTGCACGGCGACACCTTTCCAGCCGAGTACCCTGCGAGCGTGGTGACGATGGTGTGGGGCGGCAAAGGCGCTAATGCCACGTGGTTCAGCGGCGATCCGGAAATGGTGCACGGCATCAATTGGCTGCCCATCACCGGCGCGTCGCTTTACCTCGGCCGCTATCCCGAATACGCGGCAAAGAATTACAAAGCACTCGTGGAGGAAAACCTCGCCGACGATGCGAAGAAAGCCGCGAAGTTGAAGTCAGCAGCTCCAACTTCCGGAACGAATTGGAGCGCCTGGGCCGACATCATCTGGATGTACCGGGCATTGAGCGACCCCACCGAGGCCATCATGCAATACAACGCCGCCCGCCAGGCCGAAGCGAACGGCGCGAAGTTCCCGCTCGAAGCCGGCAACAGCCGGGCCGCGCTCGCCCATTGGCTAAGCGCGCTGCATGAGCTCGGGCAAGTGGACCGGACCGTCACGGCGAACACGCCGCTCTACGCCGTCTTCACGAAAAAAGGAAAGCGCACCCGCGTCGCGTATAACGGGACGGCCGCCGTGCAGACCGTGAAGTTTTCCGACGGCGCCACGATGCTCGTGCAACCTCGCTCGTGGGGCATGCGTCGGGATCAATAACTCTGCAAGGTTGCCTGCACAATATCGGTTAGGATCACGAGTTGACCGAAGTCCCCTGGCCTGTCTCCCTGCAGAGCTTGGTCTCATTCACCCCATGATTCGGACTACCCGCCGCTTAATTCCAGGCCTCCTCCTCTCCACGTTGTGCGCGCTCCCTCAGTTCACTCACTCTGAACCCGCCCAGGATGCGCGGTTTGCGTTTGTGGATCTATCGGAAGTGGCAAATCGTAATCGTTCCGAAGACCAGCACGGGTTTCATGGGAACAACCTGCTCGAACTGAAATCTGGCATTCAGTCCCTGGGCGGCATCCAATTCAACGTCATCGAAAAATTCCTGAGCCTGGGCAGCAAGATCGATAGGCAACACCCCAAAAAGGTCGAAGGAATCAAGGTGGAGCAATCTGCCGCTCGCATTCGATTCCTGCATGGAACCGGCTATGGAGCCTATGGAGAAGCGGGCGGCGCACTCTATGTCGCCGACGGGACGCCGATCGGAGAATATATAATTCACCTCGCGGACGGAACGAAGGAGACCGTCCCCATCGTCTATGGAAAAGACGTTCGCGACTGGTGGGATTGGGACAAGCCGTTCGAAGTCACTCGTGGAAAGGTGGCATGGTCGGGAGAAAATCTCTACTCTCGTCAGGAGGGGCAGAAGATCCACCTCTACCTGGGCACATGGGAAAACCCAAAGCCCAACGTGAAGATCTCGAAGATCGACTATTTTTCCACGGACACGAGCGCCGCGGCGCCATTCTGCCTCGCGATTACCCTCGAGAAAAAATAGGGTCAGCCGACGGGTCAGCCGAAAGTTCGCATCGGTTGATGGCGCAGAGCCTCAATGCCGCGGCACTGAGCGCGGAGGACCCTGCCTCGCCGATCTCTTCACGAAATCGCCACCAAACTTCAGTGGATGACAGAGTTCCCGGCTGATAAGGGAAGCAACAATCACGGGGCCATATGACACGAAAGCTTTGGGCAGAGTTTATTGGGACATTCGCACTCGTCTTCGCGGGGACCGGAGCCATCGTGAGCAATGCGGCCAGTGGCGGGGCTATTTCGCATGCGGGAATCGCGGCAACGTTCGGCCTCGTCGTGCTGGCGATGATCTACACCTTTGGAGATGTCAGTGGAGCGCATCTAAACCCCGCGGTCTCGGTTGCATTTGCGTTGTCCTCGCGCTTCCCGTGGAAATGCGTTCCCGGTTATGCGGCCGCGCAAATTGCGGGAGCATTTGCCGCGAGTGGCTTGCTGCGGTTCCTCTTCCCGGGCGATGCAACGCTCGGTGCGACACTGCCGGCTGGATCGGCCAGCCAGAGTTTCGTGCTCGAAGTTGTGCTGAGCTTTCTCCTCATGCTGGTGATTCTCAGCGTCTCCACCGGCGCGAAAGAGAAAGGCATCACCGCCGGGATCGCGGTCGGCGCGGTAATTGCCCTCGAGGCGATGTTCGCGGGCCCAATCTGCGGCGCCTCCATGAATCCTGCGCGATCGCTCGCGCCGGCGGTGATCGGCGGGAACGTGCAACATCTCTGGGTGTATCTTGCCGGCCCGGTCCTCGGCGCACTGCTGGCGATTCCGGCCTGTTGTCTTTCGCGAGAACCCGGCTGCTGCCGCGCGCCACTGCCTTCCAACTCATGAAACTTAGCGAGTTTGCCACTCACCTCGAAACGTATCCCGATCACGAGCTCGTATTCATCCTTCCTGATGGTGGCCGGATCCCGGTGCATGCGCACATCACGGAAGTGGGCCGAATCGATCGAACGTTCATCGATTGCGGCGGAACCATCCGGTCCCATTCAATGGCGAACCTCCAGGCGTGGGTCGCGGATGATTTAGAACACCGGCTTCGGCCCGCGAAATTGGCCGATGTTTTGGCGCGCTCCACTCCCCTCTTCCGCGGGGATGATCTCGATGTGCAGCTTGAATACGAGGACGGCGTCGTGTCCCAGTTCCCCATCTTGGAAGCGGGTGCCACGGAGCAGCACGTTTACTTCCGGCTCGCGATCAAGCACACGGATTGCCTGGCGAAGGACGTTTGTCTCGCGCCTGCCACGGAGGCGTCGTGTTGTTCCGGTTCCGGGTGCTGCTGATTTAAGGAAATGACCACAAAACCACTCGTGCTCATCCTGTGCACCGGCAATTCCTGTCGCAGCCACCTGGCAGAAGGAGTTTTGCGAAACGCTGCGGGCGATTTGGTGGAGGTGGCCAGCGCAGGATCGAAACCAGCGGGTTACGTTCACCCACTGGCCATCCGCGCCATGCAGGAAATTGGAATCGACATCTCGAAACATCACTCGAAGCACTTGTCCGAGTTTTTGGATCGGCAGGTGCACACCGTGATTACGGTCTGCGGCAATGCAGACCAGGCATGTCCCGTGTTTCCCGGGCAGGTGCGACGCTACCAGTGGGGTTTTGATGATCCTGCCCGCGCGACCGGGTCCGACGAGGATCAGATGACCGTCTTCCGCCGCGTTCGCGATGAGATCAAAAAGGTCTTCGAAGCTTACGCTGCGGGCCTCAGGGACGCGGGCGCATTGCGTTAGTCCGCGCTCGGGAAGTTCGATCCGGCTCCAGGCTTGCTGCGTTCGCCGAAGGTTTACAGCGGTCGCCGAATGAAACTTCCAGATGCGACGGGCCGAAGGCCCAACCACAAGCTAGCCCACGGCACAGCGAAGAATTAGCGACGCCCTGAGTAAATTGGCCGCGCGAGAAGAGCCCGGCTGTAGGTGGCGACACATCAGCGCCGCAATACGAAAAGATTATTGGCAATCGCCATAGATCACCGCTTTCAGCTCAGTTATCTCAGCTTTCAGCTCAGTTCACCGCTGCAGTGCCGGGGTTCGCCGCGCCAAACTGCCATGAAGCCGAGCCGTCGAGTGGAAGCAGCCAGAAATCGCTGGCGCCGGTTACGACGTTGTCCGTGATCCATTTCGGCGCATTGGCCAGGCGCGTGGTGAGTGAGCGCTTTCCAGCGTCGAGCGAGACCTCCCAGCGCACATTCGGAAGAACGACTGAATCCCGTGATTCCACTTCCTGCCCCGAGGCAAGCCGGGCGCGAGCCTCCCGGATGATTTGCGCCTGTTCGCGCAGCAGCAGCGTGGCATGCATGCGCATCGCGGCCCGGGTGCTGGAGAAATCGTAATTCGTCGGGTTCTTTCGGGAAATCTCGTCGTCAAGCTTCGCGCCAAAGTCGGCCAGCTTCGCCGTTTCGGGAGAAAGCCGAATGGCAGCGCGTTCGGCTCCGTTTAACGCGGAATTGCACAGGGAACGCTCCAGGAACAGATGCGCGATAATCGGCCGCGTCCAGCGGGGCAGGAATGGGAAATCCTGCGGATCCATCGAGTTTTCCGCGACCACCTTCTCATTCGCATGGAGCACCGCCCAACTCTCCCATTGCAGCACGCGCACAAATGACTGACGCCATGTGAGCGCCCGGCGCTGGATGTCCGCCCGATCTGAACCTTCGATATTCAACCGCGCCTCCTGCGGCGCGAGCAACGCGTCCACCGCCACGTGGATCATGAGGCTGACCAGCGTCGGATTGCGCTCCAATCCTTCGGTCATCCGCTTGCATGCGGAGATCGCGCGCTCCGCGCCTTCCTTGTCGCCAGCAGCGATGAGTCGCAACGATTCCGCGGTGGCTAGCTGGGAAAACATGCGCAACCCAAGAAAGTTTGGAACGGCAATGACGAGCCCATCGCGGGGATCACACGCCCACACTGCCGATTCTGCGGACAGAATGCTCCGGTATGCAGCATCCAGTTTGCCGGAATGCGCCTGCAGCTTCGCCACTTGGGCCGGCGGAAGATTCACCGAATCAGAACGCTGGTGGCCCGCGGCGAGAACTTCCGTGGCTTTATTCACGAGATCCCACGCTTCCTCAGATCGCGGCGCAACCGGCTCCTGCGCCGCCGCGGGCGTCCCTTCCTTGTAGAAGCGCTGACTGAGGATATCGCGGAATGCCTGTCGCACCGCCTGCGAGCCGGCCGTCTCCTGCTGCGGCTTCATCAACTTCTCCACATCCGACAACGGCATGCCGATCTCTTCCCACCTGGCGAGGGCTCGTTCCCGCGCTGCGGCCGTGTCTGCGGAAAACTTCCACCACGCTGCGCCGCCCAACAGGGCAAGTCCCGCAGCGCCCGCCGCCATGTCGCCGAGCAAAGACCACCGCGGCAGCCGCTTTTCGCGCCACATGAGCCAGCCCGCAGCCAAACCGGCGGCAACAATCCCCATTAGGAGGATCTGCCGATCGTCCTCATGCAGCCGATTCTCAAAGCGCCCCTGCAGAAGAAGCGCGACGCCCAGCCATCCCCCGAGAGTAACCATCCAGAATAACCATCGCCAACCACGAGCCACCGGTATCGCGGAGGCCGCTGCCCACGTTAGCACGGCCGCGACAGCGAGCGCGAAAACGCGAAGCACACCCCACAGAATCCCGATATTCCGGGCGGAGTCTGGCTGAACGAGCAGCCACGAAACTCCTGCCAGCCAGGACCAAAGCGCGAGCGAACGGAGGAGTGCTTTCATGCTCAATATAAAGCACTTTCGGGGCCATTCCTGGCGAAGCTTGAGGACTCCTGATTCAGCAGCGAGAGCCCGCCGGGTGTCCCCGCGTTCTCGCTAACATTCCGTAACATTCACCGCGAGGCCACCGCGGGACGTTTCTTTGTATTTGCTGCTCATGTCCGCGCCGGTCTGGCGCATGGTGGCGATTACTTTGTCGAGCGACACCGTATGCCGGCCGTCGCCGTGCAGCGCTAGGCGCGCGGCATTGATCGCCTTCACCGCGCCCATGGCGTTGCGCTCGATACACGGGATTTGCACGAGTCCCCCGATGGGGTCGCACGTCAGCCCGAGATTGTGCTCCATGCCAATCTCGGCGGCGTTTTCGACCTGCGCGGGTGTGCCGCCCATTGCTTCGCAGAGCGCGCCCGCGGCCATCGAGCACGCGACGCCGACTTCGCCCTGGCAACCGACTTCTGCACCCGAGATCGAGGCATTCAGTTTGTAGAGGATCGCGATCGCGCCGGCCGTGAGCAAAAAGCGGACGATCGTGTCGTCGTCCGATTCCCCCTGCACGCGGACGAGGTAATGCAGCACGGCGGGAATGATCCCCGCGGCCCCATTCGTCGGCGCGGTCACCACGCGACCACCCGCGGCATTCTCTTCATTCACCGCCATGGCCCAGAGGCTCACCCAATCGAGCGTCGTGAGCGGATCCTTGAGCGCCGCTTCGGGCCGAGCGGAGAGATCGTGGAAAATCTTCGCGGCGCGGCGTCCTACGTTCAATCCACCCGGCAGCGATCCTTCCGATCGGCAACCCCGCTCCACGCACGCCTTCATCGCTGCCCACACGCGGAGCAGCGCGGCGCGGGTTTCCGCTTCAGGACGGAAGGCCGCTTCATTGCGCAGGGTGAGCTCGCTAACGGAACAATTCTGCTCCCTGCAGTAGCGCAAAAGTTCTTCGCCCGTCCGATATGGAAACGGCAATTCCGTGCCGTTCGACTTCAGTTCATCACGCGCCGCCGCTCCTTCGGGGACGACGAATCCGCCGCCAATGCTGTAGTAGGTTTTCGCCAGCAGTTCCGCGCCGGCATCATCATAGGCCACAAAGCGCAGGCCGTTTGGATGCGCGGGCAAGTTCTCCATGCGGTGAAAGAGGAGGTCCGCGCGCTCATCGAACGGCACCAAACGGGCGCCGCCGAGATTCAGCGCCTTCTCCTTCCGAATCTTTTCCAGGCGGCTGCCGACCGCATCCACGTCGATGTGTTCCGGCGTTTCCCCCTCGAGGCCGAACAACACGGCCTTATCCGTGCCATGTCCTTTGCCAGTGAGCGCGAGCGATCCATACAAGTGCGCTTCCACGCGGGCGGCCTTTTGTAAAAGCCCGCCTTCCTGCAGGCGCTGCACAAAACGGGCGCCGGCCCTCATCGGGCCCACCGTGTGGGAACTGCTCGGGCCAATGCCGATGGTAAAGAGATCGAGGACGGAGAGACTCACGATTGGGTTGGACTCATTACTGCTTCAGCCGCTCATCCCGCGCGCGGCAAGCGCCTTCTTGTTTGTTTTCACGGCTCGCGGCGTGGGTTTTAGACAAGCAACCGCTGCGCAAATCCGCTAGATCTGCGGACATGGCCAAATCACCTCGCACCAAGCCGCGCCGCCACCTGTGGTCCGGCGTCTTCCCGGCAATCACCACCCAGATGCACAAGGACGGCTCGCTCGACCTCGAGGCCACAGCGCGTCATGCGGATGCCTTGATCGACTCCGGCGTGAGCGGCCTCGTCTTCCTCGGCTCACTGGGCGAAAATCAAATGCTCACGGCAGAAGAGAAGCGCCTGGTAATCCAGGAGATGAGCATCGCCGTGGATGGCCGTGTGCCGATGCTCAGCGGCGTGGCCGAGACGAGCACCGCGGAAGCGATCCGCTACGCCCGAGACTGCGAAGCACTCGGCGCCGATGGCTTCATGCTGATGCCGGCGATGATTTACAAGACTCCCGACCCCGCGGAGACGCTCGCGCATTTCCTCGCCGTGGCGAAATCCACCGGGCTGCCGATCATGATTTACAACAATCCGATCAGCTACGGAAACGACATCACTCCCGAGATGTTCCTGCAGCTTTCAAAAGTGCAAAACTTCGTCGCGCTGAAGGAGAGCTCCGGCGACACGCGCCGCATCACGGATTTGCGCAACACCGTCGGCGATCGCTACTCCATCTTTACCGGCGTGGACGACCTCGCGCTGGAGAGCGGCATCCTGGGGATTGATGGCTGGGTCGCTGGCACCGGCATCGCTTTCCCCGCGCAGAATCAATACCTGTGGGATCTCATGCAGGCGGGGGAATGGGCGAAGGCCGTCGAGATTTACCGCTGGTTCACTCCCCTCCTCCACCTCGATACAAAGGTGAAGTTTGTCCAATACATCAAACTTTGCGTGCAGGAGTGCGGACTCGGCGCCGAGTGGGTGCGCGCGCCGCGCCTGCCGCTCACCGGCGCGGAGCGCAAAGCGGTGCTCAAGGTCATTCACGACGGCATCGCGAATTGCCCGAAGGTCCCTCGTCGGAAATGACGCGAGTCTCCGTCATCGATTCCCACACCGAGGGTGAACCGACGCGCGTGGTCGTGGCCGGCGGACCTGAGCTCGGCGCCGGCAGCATGCAGGAGCGTCTGGAGCGCTTTCGCGCCGGGCACGATAACTTCCGCTCGGCTGTCGTGAACGAGCCGCGCGGATCCGATGTGCTCGTCGGCGCGCTGCTTTGTGAGCCGGTGGATAGAACCGCAACGGCCGGCGTGATCTTCTTCAACAATGTCGGCTACCTCGGCATGTGCGGGCACGGAACGATCGGGCTCATTGCCACGCTCGCGCACCTCGGTCGCATTCAACCCGGCACGCACCGGATAGAAACGCCCGTGGGCACCGTGACCGCCGAGTGGCACGGCGATGGACGCGTCTCCGTCGCGAATGTCGCCAGTTTCCGGAATGCCAAGGAGGTTGAAGTCGATGTCCCCGGCTTTGGCAAAGTGCGCGGCGACGTGGCGTGGGGCGGCAATTGGTTCTACCTCGTGGATGGCATCGAGACCCCGCTGACGGTGAAGAACGCGGCGGAGTTGACAGCCATCACGCAATGGATTCGCGAAGCGGTGAATGCCTCGGGTTTTCCGGAAGTCGATCACATCGAAGTGAACGGCGATCCACTCTCCGGCGGGGACGGGCGAAACTTCGTCCTCTGCCCCGGCGGCGCCTACGACCGCTCACCCTGCGGCACCGGCACGAGCGCAAAGCTTGCCTGCCTCGCCGCGGACGGAGTGCTCGCGGAAGGCGCGGTGTGGACGCAGGAGAGCATTCTCGGCACGAACTTCCGCGGAAGCTTCCGCTGGATTGATCGCAACAAGGGAACCATCGCGCCGACGATCACCGGCACGGCATTCATCACCGCCGAGTCCACGCTCCTGCTCGGCGCGGACGATCCACTCCGCTGGGGCATCCGCTAATCCGCGTCGCCATGAGCAAACACGTAGTCATCATCGGCGCGGGAGTCATCGGACTCAGCGCCGGCGTAGAGTGCCTCCGTCGCGGTCACCTCGTCACCATTCTCGAGCGCGGTCCCGCTGACCGCACCGGCTGTTCCTTTGGAAACGCGGGCATGATCGTGCCCAGCCACTTCGTGCCGCTCGCCGCGCCGGGCATGGTCGCGCTCGGCTTGAAGTGGATGTGGAATCCCAAGTCGCCATTCTACATCAAACCGCGGCTGAGCTGGGATCTCATGTCCTGGGCGCTCCAATTCTGGAAAGCCAGCACGGCGGCACGGGTGGCGAAGGCCGCTCCCCTGCTCCGCGACCTTCACTTCGCAAGCCGGGATGCCTACGCGAAGCTGGCGGAAGCTGGCGAAGACATCGGCCTGGCGCAAAAAGGACTCCTCATGCTGTGCAAAACACAGCATGCGCTCGACGAAGAAGCAGCTTACGCGAAGCGCGCCAACGCGCTCGGGGTTCCAGCCAATGTGCTCACCCCTGCGGAAACCGCTGCCCTCGATCCCGGCGCCACCTTCGACATCGCCGGCTCCGTGCACTTCCCAAAAGACTGCCACCTGTTGCCCGAACGTTTTCTCGCGAGCCTCGAACGCCGCTTTGTCGGCGGAGGCGGCACGATACGGTTCGGAACCACGGTCACGGGCTGGAAGAAAACAGGGAACGAGCTGGCCGCAGCAATGACCGAGAGCGGTGAAATTACCGCCGACGAATTCATTCTCTGCGGCGGATCGTGGTCCACTTCGATCGTGCGCGAACTCGGCATCCGCATCCCGATGCAAGCCGGCAAAGGCTACAGCCTCACGTTGCCGAACCCGCCCCAGCTTCCGCAGATCTGCTCCATTCTGACCGAAGCGAGAGTAGCCGTGACGCCGATGGGCAACGCCCTGCGTGTCGGTGGCACGATGGAACTCGCGGGCATCAACGACCGAGTCGATCCGCGCCGCATCGAAGGCATCACGGACGCCATGCCGAAATACTACCCCGCCTTCAAATCGGCTGACTTTGCCGGCATCAAGCCATGGCACGGACTGCGCCCATGTTCACCCGATGGCATGCCGTATCTCGGCCGGACGGCGGCCGCCGAAAACCTGATCGTGGCGACTGGCCACGCCATGATGGGCCTGAGCCTGGCCCCAGCGACTGGAGAAATCGCCGGACACCTCGTTGATCATGAGCCACCGGGCCACGATTTGACTTTGCTGAATCCCGATCGCTACGCGTGATTGAGCCAAGCTGAAATGAATCCGCGAAGGGTTGAATGCCAATCAACGATACAAGGATGACAGTTTGAATTACTTTAAAAACCGAGCCGCCGGTGCGCCGCCTGATCGTCCTTCGTCGCGGCGGAACGAGGTTTCCAAAACTTTTTTAGGGCAAGGAGACGGGCAGGAGGTGCCGGGATCCGTCGGAGCCTACAATTTGGACGACGGCTTTCCCTCCGGAGATTGCGCGAGCCACACCAGCGGCGCCGCGGCTGCGTCCGAAAAGGCGGAATGCGTCGAGTTTAACGCCACCGACGCTTTCACCCTTCCTCAGAAATAGGCGCGGTTGGGCAGTGGCATCGACGGCCCAGAGACCCATGTCGGCGCCGGTCGCGCTCGCAGTCGAACCTCTCGTCGCCGCGGGTCTTACTTCGGCGATGAAGACCGGACCGCCGGCGTTCCGCGGAATCGCAAAAGACGTGAACCGTTTCCACAGGGTTCCCGGCTTGCAGTCTGCAGCTTGCGCGCCGGTTTTGGCAATGATTCGAAAGTCAGAACCGTCCAACCACAACAAAGCATTGCTTACCGGCGAGGCGCTCGCTGGCTGAAGGACGCGGCTCAGCCACGCGACGCTCGTCCCATCTGGTGCTCCAGCGGGATCACTGATCGTCGCAATGCGAGCATCCGGCAATTCCGGCACCGATTGGCCGACGGAGAAGACGGCGTATGGCTTGCCCGCCGCCTGTTCCTGCCGGTAGAGCGCCATGGCGCCAGCTGGAGTAACTCCGCAAAAGAACGTGTCCGCGGCGAAGGAAGAGAAGAATGGGAGCCCGAGCGGGAAAACGTTGTGATTTCGAGCAGTGCCTTTGACCTGCGTGTTCGAGTCCGAAGTCTCGTTCATAAACGCTCGCACCACTCCGGTTCGAGGCTGCCAATCCATGAGTCGAGGACTCGCATTCGCAAACTCGACGCGCATGCGCGCGGAGGCAGGCTCCCCCTCTCTCCCGCGTCCGAACCAGCCTCGATCCGCCCCCGGCGCGAACTTGCTATCGACAAGGGTCGTAAACCGCCGCACGCGCCCGAGGCCGGGAAGTTGCTGTCCTTCGCGAATCAACGCGACTGAGGAGCTGGAAGGGGCACTCCAGGCGAACAGCGCGTCATCGTTAAATTCATTCACCCCGTTGCGCTTGCTCAAGGTTGCGCGAAACAGAACTTCGCCACCACTCGCGAGCGCCAGCGACGCAAACCGCGCGATCGGAGCGCCGCGCAGTAATGGCACTGGATCGCCGGCCCGGGCAACCAGCGCGAGGTTGCGATCGGCATCGCTCCAGCAGATAACCTCTCGTCTTTCGCGAGTAACTCCGGTTCCGGCAATGCTGGCCCGGAACGCGACGCTTCCGTCCGACGCGATGAGGGGGTCCATGAAGTTTGCGAAGCGCGCCCCGGGAAGCCCGGGAACGGGATCTCCAATTCGCGCGTAAACAGTCACATCGCCGTTGGCCGCAACTCCAACTATGCCGCCGAATCGTTCACTCGGAGCCCTCCAGCGGGCGAACATTGCGACCGTTCCGGCGACGTTGATCGCGGGTGACCCGAAATACGACCAAACCGCGCCGGACGGCGCGGAACTGCTGTCATGCCCCGCCTTATGCACCGGCGTATTGAGCGAAAGCATTTCGGCAGGAGCAACGTTCACTGTTACGGTGCCGGTGGCGCTTCCTGTCGAGCCGTCTCCGATCGTGTATTCAAAGGTGTCGACGCCGGTGAAGGCAGGCTTCGCCACATAACGGATCCGGCCCTCGGCCGTGCTGACGAAGCCGCCCTGTGTCCCCTGGGAGAGGGCCGTCACAGCCAAATCATCGTTGTCCGGATCTGTATCGTTCGCCAGCACATCGATGATCAACTCGGCCCCCGCGCGGGTGGACACTTCATCCGGCACTGCGGAAGGCGGGTCATTGAAGTGGAGACGCCAAAATGCGAGGTGTTCCGCAGCTCCGTAGATATCGCCATCGCTGACGATGATCGTCGAGGTCTGTGGACTGGCCGCGGAATTCCCATCGAAAGAGTGCAGGTCGACAATCTGACAGTCGCGACTTGCTCTCAAAATGGTGCAATATCCAT
>CBHXZU010000084.1:0-12596 GCA_966125105.1 uncultured Prosthecobacter sp. | reverse complement strand
TGGACCTGCTCGAGGTAAAGCTGCTCCAGCGTCTGGCGTTCCGGCTCGATCGCGCGGACTTTCACTCCGGCGCTTACGAATCGCGCCACGAGATCCGCGATGTCCGCGCCCTGCGGCAGCTCGATGACTCGCTGCGGAGTCTCACGCACGAGTTCCGCGCCATTCAATAAACCGCTCGCAGTCTCCCACGGGTCCACGTCCACCCGGAATCGCGCGCCCTTCGGCGCCAATTCGTGCCAGCGGCCCTGATAGAGCATGCGGCCTTGATTGAGGATCGCGACGCGATCGCAGAGTTGCTCCACCTCGCTCAGCAGGTGCGAGCAAAAGAGCACGGTGATCTTCCGCTCGCGGTTCAGCCGCTGGATCAGCTCCCGAATCTCCGCGATGCCTTCCGGGTCGAGCCCGTTGGTCGGCTCGTCGAGCAACACCACATCGGGCGCGGGGAGGAGCGCCTGCGCGAGACCGAGCCGCTGCCGCATACCCTGACTGTAAGTGCCGACTTTGTCGTGAATGCGTTGCTTGAGGCCGACAAAAGCCACGGCTTCCTCGATATCCGCGGCGGGAACGATCGCGCTGTAGCTCGTGAAGATCTCGAGATTTCGCCAACCGCTGAGGTAATCGTAAAAGCGCGGCGCCTCGAAAATCGCGCCGACTTTCGCCAGCGCCTGCGCTCGATGACGCTGCACGCTAATGCCTCCGACGAATGCCTCGCCGCCGTCAGGGTAAACGTGGCCGAGCAGGACGCCGAGCGTGGTGCTCTTCCCCGCGCCATTATGGCCGAGCAGTCCAAAAATCTCACCAGACTGGACGGAAAAAGACACGCCAGTGACCGCCGCCTTCTTTCCAAACGCCTTGTGCAAATCCCGGATCTCGATCGCGGGCACCGGCTCCCTGCTCATTTGGCCTGCCCTTTCTGGTCCGATTCCGGAACCTCATCATCGACAAACATTAATTCTGACGAGGCGTGTCCATCCGCATAGAGCACGTTCAGTTTGTTCTTCAGCGAGGGGTGCCACCCTTCTTTGTCTCCCATCACCATGATCCGGCTTTGTTGGTCAATCGTGTCATTTCGGACAAAGCTCACATTGAGACTGCTCAGCTTCTGCCCGTTCAATTTATGATTCCACAGGTAGCTCGTGCCGGTGGTTTCAAAGAGGTGCTTTTCGTCTTCCGGGCAGCGAAAAATCTTCGGATCGAGAATGTATGGCCGGAAGGCGACATCGATCGTCGGGTAGTCCTGGTCCTTGCTTTCGCGGGCCATCACCAAGGCCGGAAACGTCTGATCGTGATCCGCAAGATAACGCGTCAGCCCGGCACCAATTTGCCGGAGGTTGCTCATGCATTCGGCAGCGCGCGCGGAGCGTTGCGCGCGCATCCACATCGGGATGGCAAAGGCAGCGACAATCGCCACGATTGCGACAACGACGACGAGCTCAAGCAACGTGAAGCCCCGGCCTCTGGGAACCAACCAATGCGACTTTGACGGGAACGCGGCCATTATTGCCGTTGCCACTTGAAACTCTTTTCCAGCTCTTCCAACAAGGGCAGCGCATCCATCTTCGCGTCGATCGTTCCCTCGCTGTAAAAAGTCTTCAGGCCTTCATCGACGAATTTTTTCGCCAGGGCCGGATCGAAGTCTTCCGGAAGCTCGTCATTCGCGCCCTCGCGCAACCGCTTCACCGCTTTTTCGATCTCCCGCTTCCGGCGTTCTTGCGGCATTTTGTTGAAGTTTTCGATCGCCACCTGGAGACCCCGCGGAACGACGAGGTCGAAATAGCGGCCGCGCTCGGCTGCCGTGAGCGATCTCCAGAATGCATCAAGCGAGCGCTGCGGTCGCGCGAGCTGGCGCTCTTCCGGCGAGAGCTTGTTTACCTGGGCGGCGACTTTTTCGATGATCTCCTTTCGCTCCGCCTCCGATTTCCCGTCGAGCGGGTGCGCCTCGACGAAACGGACGACCTTTTCGGCGGTGGGTTTGCGCGAACCGAGCCACCAAAGTGCGCCACCGACGACGAGCCAAAGTCCGGCGAGTGCGAGGACGATTCGTATCCAAGGGAGCCGCATGCAATGTCAGGTGTAGAGGCGGTTCGATTTACGCACAACCTCTGGACGCAGCGAAGACCGAAGTGGTTACACGGCATGAGCTTCGCCAAAACGAAAAGCCCGGCTATCTTGGATCGAATGGATGTGCCGATGCTGTTCCTGAAGTTTGGCCTCGCCCTGGGCCTTGGACTGCTCATCGGCATGCAACGGGAACGCACAGAGTCTCCCCTCGCGGGATTCCGCACGTTTCCGCTGGTCACGATGTTTGGCACGTTGTGCGCCCTGCTCTCCGGAACTTACGGCTGGGGCGTGCTCGGCGCGGGCCTGGTGGCGCTGGTCACGTTGATCGTCATGGGCAACGTCACGAAAATTCGCGCCGGCCAGATCGATCCAGGCATGACCACGGAGGTGGCGGTGCTGATTACTTTCTGTCTGGGCGCATTCCTGGTTTCCGGGCCGGCTCCAGTAGCCATCGCGATCGGTGGCACGGTGACGCTTCTGCTCTACCTCAAGCCGCAACTCCATGGGTTTGCCCGGAAAATTGGTGAAACGGACTTCCGGGCAATCATGCTCTTCGTCGCAATTGCGCTGGTTGTGCTCCCGATTCTTCCCGACGCGCAGTATGGCCCCTACCTGGTGCTCAATCCGCGGCGGATCTGGTGGATGGTGGTGTTAATCACAGGAATCAGCCTTGGCGGGTACCTGGTTTACAAGGCGTGGGGAGCAGCCGTGGGAACGGTGGCGGCGGGCGTGCTCGGCGGCCTGATCTCGAGCACCGCGACCACGGTCAGCTACGCGCGACGGACGAAAGGGCAGGCTGGCAGTGAAGGCGTGGCCGCACTCGTCATCATGCTTTCCGGCAGCGTCGTTTTCGGGCGCGTGCTGGTGATCGTCGCCGTCGCCGCGCCCGCGCATTTTCTCGGGATTGCGCCCTGGGTCGCATCGATGCTCGGGGTGATGATTCTCCTCTCCGCCGCGCTCTGGTGGAAAGTGCGCGGTGAAAAAACCGAGCTCCCGCCCCAGTCCAATCCCACGGAGCTGCGCTCAGCGCTGATCTTTACGGCGATCTTCGCCGGCGTGCTGCTCGCCACCGCAGCGGCGAAGGATTTCTTTGGCGATCGCGGACTTTATCCCGTAGCTGTGCTTTCCGGGCTGACCGACATGGACGCGATCACCCTCTCCTCCGCGGAAATGGCGCGCGAAGGCCGCGTGGATGCGCGGACGACTGGGCGGCTCATCCTGATCGCATCGATGTCGAACATCGTCTTCAAGGGCATCATGGTCGCGGTGCTCGGTTCGCGGGGTCTGGCGCTGCGCGTGGGAAGTTTGTTCGCTCTTGCCCTCCTCGGTGGCGGCGCTCTGCTGTGGTTCCTGTAGCCGCCGGTTTTCCCTTCGTTGCCCGGCTCGCTGGCCTAGCGTGCGCGCAATGATGGACGCGCTCCTTCGCCAGCTTCTCCTGCTCATTCAGCCGATCGGCTTGGCCTGGGCGGTGCTGCTCGTGCTGACACTTGTTGTTTGGCGGAAGCGCATGCGGAGAATTGCGGTCACTACCGCGCTTCTCGTGTTGTTGATTACGGTTTTCGGCAGCACCGACATTCCCGGCTGGATGCTCCGGCAGTTGGAAAAACCATGGGTGAGATTCAAGCCGGAGGCCTTGCTCGAGCACGATGCGGTCGTCGTTTTGGGAGGAGGCGCGGAGCCTTCGCTTTACGAGGTCGGGCAGGTTCACCTCACGCGGGCGGGAGATCGATTGGTGATGGGCCTCGAATTGATGCGGCTCGGAAAGGCCAGGACAATGGTGCTCGGGGGAGGCGCGGCGTTGTTCGGAAACGACACGAAAGTGGAAGCGGATCTCGCGCGCTCTGCTTTGCTGAAATGGAATCCCCGCGCCGACATCATCAGCCTCGGCTCCTGCGAACACACCCGCGACGAAGCGTTGAAAGTCGCCGCGCTCGTTCACGAACGCGGATGGAAAAGCGTGGCGATCGTCACTTCAGCCAGCCACATGACCCGCGCGCTCGCGGTGTTTCACCGCGCCGGAATCGACGCCACACCCGCACCGTGCAATTTCCTCACGACGCTGAGCACCGCCCCATCGCCGAGCAGGCTGCAGGTGCCGAGTTGGCAGGGATTCGAGAAGGTAAACATCTGGCTGCACGAAGTCGTGGGCTGGACGATTTACCGGAGGCGGGGTTGGGTGGACTGAGGGCAAAAGGGCAGAAGTCGGAGATCAGAGGTCAGATCACATGCGCCGGCCTGAGCTACGACCTCAGGACTTCGCCGTCACCAGACTCGCCGGCTCGGCATTCACCACCCGCATCGGCGACTTCAGGCGCAGCTCAAACTCTGTCCAGTTTTTGTCTGAACGAAGCAACGCAAGTTCTCCTCCTTGCGCCCGCGCCAGTTCCCGCGCCAGCGCCAGGCCGAGTCCATAGCCCGACTTGGTTTCGTTTTCTTCGCCACGCGTGAAACGGTCGAATACATGCGCCACCTTGTTTGCCGGAATTGGCTGCCCGGTATTGCACACGGTGATGGAAGCGCCGAGTCCGTCTGCTTCCGCGCGAATCCGGATCGTTCCGCCCGGCTCGTTGTACTTCACCGCATTTTCCAGCAGGTTTAGCAGAATCTGCTCGGTGCGCAGCGGATCAGCATACGCGTAAAACGTGTCCGGAATGTCGGCTTCGATGGAGATCTCCTGCATTGCGGCGATGATCTCCGCGTCCTCGACACAGCCCTGCATGACCGGCACCAGGTCCGTTTGGGCGAGCTTGACGTTGAGGCGTCCCGCATCGGCTTTCGCGAGCAGTAACAGCGCATCCGCGAGCGACGACAACCGCCGCGTCTGCTGCAGGAGATCCGAAAGCGCAGACGACTGTTCCGGGCGGAGCGTCGGATCGTGGATAATGTCTTCGATCGCCGCGCGCATGACGGTGATAGGCGTCTTCAACTGGTGCGACGCATCGGCCGCGAATTGCATCGCCTGGTTATAGCTCTTCTCCAGGCGACTGAAGGCGTCGTTCAAAACCTCGGTCAGTTGGTGGATTTCGTCTTTGGCTTTCGGAACGGGAAGACGCCGGTGAAGATCCTCGGCCGAAATCTCCCGCGCCATCTCGGTGATTTTTCGAATCGGCCGCACCGCCCGCGAGGCGAGCAGGAATCCGCCGAGAACACTGCAAAGGGCCACCCCGGGCAGCACGACCGCAATCGCCCAGGTCACCCGGCGCAGTGTGGCGTAATAATTCCCGAGCGGATAGGCGATGTGGAGCGTGAGGAATTTGTGATAGTACGTCCCTACGCGGAATTGCCGGTCATTGATCCGCAATTCGTGCGGCTCGAGGTTCGTTCCCGCGAGGCTGTGCCGCAAGTTCGGCGATCGGTACATGAGCACGCCGCCCCGACCGTAGATCTCGATCAACCGCGAGGTCACCGTTGGCGGCATCAGGTCCTCGGTAATCGTGTCGCGATTCTCAACCGGCCCGCCGGGCTGGCGATCCAGGTCCCAGAATACCTCCGCGACTTCGCGATCCATGCGCTGATCGATCAACTCGATCAGCTCCACTCGCAGGAAGACATTGATGCCGACCAACGCGGCGGCCAATGCCAACCCGGCTACGAGCACCGACCACAGCGCAATCTTTGCTCGCAGCCGCAGGTGGATCATGCGAGCGGCGCCTCGATTTTGTAGCCGACGTTCCGCACCGTCTGGATGAGCTTCACCGGGAAGTCTTCATCCACCTTGCGGCGAACGCGCTGAATATACACGTCGACAGCATTGGTCTCGTCATCGAGCGCGCTCTTCCAGACATGCTCGCACAGCTCGGTGCGAGTGAACGCCCGCGGACTGTTGTGCATGAGAAACTCGAGCAGCCCGAATTCGCGCACGCTGAGGTATAGCTTCGTCCCATTCCGCGTAACCTCGCGGGTCGTGGAATTAAGCACCAGGTCACCCACGCGCAGAATCGGCGAGGCGTCCACGCCCTTGCGCCGGGTGAGCACATTGATCCGGGCGATCAGCTCCTCCATCGCAAACGGCTTGGGCAAATAGTCGTCAGCGCCCAAATCGAGGCCGGTGATGCGATCGGGCAATTCCCCGCGCGCGGTCAGGATGAGCACCGGCGTGGAGATGCTTTTCGCGCGGACGGCGCGCAGGATATCGAGGCCGTCGCCACCCGGAAGGGCGAGGTCGAGCAGCATGATATCGAAAGGTTTCGTTGTGGCGGCGGTCAGGCCCTCGTCGCCTCGCGGGATGACTTCCACGTTGTGGCCCTCGGTGCCGAGAGCCTTGGAAACGTAACGGGCAATCTTTGGTTCGTCTTCGACCAGTAGGACTTTCATTATGGGAGGTGTGGTGCCGCAGTTTGCAGCGGGATTACGGAAACGCCAGTTATGATTGCGCGCAATGACGGGAATGCGGTTAACAACTTTTTTACAGCCGCCGCGCGCCGGCCTGACATCCCCCTCCCGCGCGGAGGTTAGCGTACGGGCATGAAATCGCGTCGCGCATTCGCTTTCACCACCGCCATTCTCGCCACTTCCATCACTTCCTTTGCCGAGGAGGCAACCAAGGCGAAGGAAGAACGCCCGGTGGTCCAATTGGCCATCCTCCTCGATAACTCCGGGAGCATGAACGGGCTGATCACCCAGGCAAAGTCCCAGCTCTGGAGCATTGTGAACGAGTTCATCACGGCCAAGCAGGACGGCAAGGCGCCCCAAGTGCAGGTAGCCCTCTTCGAATACGGCGTGAACGACTTGGGCAAAGAAACCGGCTACATCCGCAAGCTCTCGGACCTCACGGACGACCTGGACAAGCTCAGCGAGCAGCTGTTTTCCATCTCCACCCGCACCTCGGGCAGCGAGGAATACTGCGGCATGGTGATCAAAGACGCCGTGGACAAGCTCGCCTGGGACAAATCGAGCAAGACGTACAAGGCGATCTTCATCGCGGGCAACGAGCCGTTCACGCAGGGGCCGGTGAATTACGAGTCGGCCTGCAAGGGAGCGATCACCAAGGGCATCATCGTGAACACAATTCACTGTGGCAGCGACGCGGAGGGCGTGCAGGGGAAATGGAAGGACGGCGCCGCCCTATCCGACGGGAAATACCTGATCATCGACCACAACGCTGCCGTCGCCTCGATCTCCGCGCCGCAGGATAAGGAGATCGCCGAGTTGAGCAGCAAACTGAACACGACCTACGTAGCCTATGGCGCGATGGGCGGCTCTGGCTTGATGCGCCAACAGCAGCAGGATCTCAACGCCGCGGCTGCACCCGCGGCTCCGGCGGTCGTCACTGCCCGCGCGCTAAGCAAAGCTTCGGCAAATTACAGCAACTCCGGCTGGGACCTCGTGGATCGCGCCAAGCAAAAGGATTTCGATATCACCAAGCTGACAGAGGAAGAGTTGCCGGAGGAGTTCAAGAAACTGACGCCCGAACAACGGAAAGAAACCCTCGCGAAGAAAACAGCTGAACGAGCGGAGATCCAAAAGAAGATCGGCGAACTCGCCAAGGAACGCGACGCCTATGTGGCGTCGAAGATGAAGGAGCAGTCGAAAGACACCACGCTCGGCAAGGCGGTGACCAGCGCCGTTCGGGAGCAGGCCCAGAAGAAGGGCGTAAGTTTCGAGTGATGCTGCCTCAGCCAGTAGGGATCAAACAGGCGCGATTGTGCGCCAATGTGGCTCGCCTGAACTTGAGGACGAAAAGCCAGTCATCCTGACCGAGTGTAACGAGGAGAAGGACCCCGAGCCACCCGCGGAAAATTTGTAGCCGGGAATACCTCTTCGAAAACCGCCGACGGGCTTGAGGTTCTTTAGTATGGAGCTTCAAGCGACTGAGGGACCCGTGCCACTCGCGAGCGATCCATCGCCGGGAGGAGGTCCTTCAAAGCCCCGTTTTCTGAGGTTCTTTTGCACGAGGCACGAGCAATCGAAGCGCAGCGTAGCTGGACCGACTGATGTCGCGCCTGTTGGATCGGACACCCAAAGAGTTCTGCCGGCGACAGCCCTCGTGCGAGTGGCTCGGGGTCCTTCAGTCGCTTGAAGCTCCATCAGGATGACTGGCTTTTCTTGCGCGCATTTCACGCCCCCATTCCTCTCCGAGCCAGTTCTGCCGCAACTTCATGCAGGACGCGTTTTGACCTTGGAAGACTGTTTCCGGAGCCCATGCAGGTCCTGCATGGACTTTGGCAACTCCGGCCAAAATCCGCGCGTGAGACGTTTGGACCTTGGAAAGTCTGGCGGAAGTCCGCGCGTGACACGTTTTGAGGCGCTATTCTCTGTCGGCAGAGTTGATTAAGCGTGTTTTTGAACTTTGCGGGCCTTTGCGGGGGATCCGTGCGAGAAGACTTCCTGAGCCCATTGCAGGTTTTGATTTCGCCCGAACGAACGCGATGTTCACGCGCTCAATCCTATCTGGTTCTTGTCCAACAAAGAATCGCCCGCGCGGCTTTGCGGTGCTTCCCGCCGACCGGCTTTTCTTGCCCGCGAGTTCCCAGAGCAACGTTTTCGGCGATCGTGCGCGACAAAATACCAGCCGGAACGGGTCGTTCGGGATCTCAAGGTGAATGCCTTTTCGTGCACCGAACGAAATGCCAGCTCTCGGCCATATAGATCGTAGGTTACAACCCGGCCTGCGATTTCCCCCGCCGCAGCCGGAACGGATCGCTCTTCACAATCGCTGTGACGAGGGCGGAGAACTTGTAGTTTCCCTTTGCCAACTCTCCCTGGATCCGGTCCACCGAGCGCTCGTCGTAATATTCGAGACCGCGGCCAAGGGCGTAGATGAGCATCTTCTCGGTGAGGCACCGACTAAATTCGCCTTTCCGCTCTTTGAGGAGCGCTTTCAGATCCTGCAGGCTCTTGAGTTCGAGTTCCCCAACTTTCCCTCCCACCTCGATTGGTGCGCCGCCTTCGTCCTTATCGCGCCATTGGCCGATGCCGTTGAAGTTCTCCATCGCGAAACCGAAGGTATCCATCTTCGCATGGCAGTTCGCGCACGCAGGGTCGGCGCGATGCTGCTCGAGCTTCTTGCGGAAGCTGCCGGTGAGCTCCTTGCGATTGTTGTCGTCGATGCTCGGAACGTTCGGCGGCGGCGGTGGTGGCGGATCACCCAGCAGCTGCTCGAGAATCCACTTCCCGCGTTTCACCGGCGAGGTGCGCGTGGGGTTGGAGGTGACCGTCAGGATACTCGCCTGCGTGAGCAAGCCGCCGCGGGGAGTTCCAGCGAGGGAGACGCGGGCGAATCCATCTCCGGACGGGGCGGGAATTCCGTAAATGTCAGCCAACCGCCGATCCACGTAAGTGTAGTCCGCATCGATGATGTCGAGAATGCTCCGGTCGTCGCGCACGATCTCGGCGAGGAAGAGCTTCGTCTCTTCGAGCATCGATGACTTTAAAGTCGGCCGCCAGCGGCGGAAGACATTCTCGTCGGCCTGGTGCTGCACGAGGCGGCGCAATTGCAGCCATTGCATCGCGAAATTATCCACCAGCGTTTCCGCGCGCGGATCCTTCAACATGCGCTTTATCTGCGCATCGAGGTTCGCCGTCAGCTGGCGATTCATAGCGAGGCGCAGCAACTCGTCATCCGGGCACGAGGCCCAAAGAAAATAACTGAGCCGCGTCGCGAGCTGGAACTCATTGACCGGATGAGGATCGAGCATCTCCGGCATATCGTCGGGTTCCATCCGGAAGAGGAACTTCGGCGAGGAAAGGATGCCGATCAGCGACTGGCGAAGGCCGGCCTCGATGGGCTCACCTTGCTTCAGGGCCGAATCGCCAAGCCGGGCGATGCGCTCGACTTCATCCGGCAGGCAGGCGCGTCGCCAGGCCCGTGGCAGGAACATGGCGACCACCTCGCGCAGCACTTGCGCGGGCGGCTTGGGGCCCGGCGCAGGCACCCATCGCTTCACGAAGGGCGTGCGGGTATCGAGAGGTCCTTCCGCCTGGAAATACTCGACGTAGAGCGTCGCATTCTCCGATGTGCCCGGCTCACGCACCATGGCGATGCCAAAGCGCTCTGCACCTGCTGTGGGATCCAGGGTGGCCTCGATGGTTTGCGCGCTCTTTTCGTCGCGGGCAGTGATATCCGTGACTGGAAGCAGCTTCGATCGGCGCGTCTGCGGCTGAGTGTTTGCGCCGGCCATTGCGAGTCGCTCCGCAGGGTCTGGCTTTGCGAGCTTGGCTCCACTGACGAAGAAAGCCGCCTTCACCGGTTTGCCATCGGGCGCTTCCGCATACACGCGGGCCTTCATTTTGTAGACGCCCGTCGGGTCGACGTAGAACTGAGAGTGCAGCGGCCCGGACTCGAGCGGCGATTTGCCGGGAATCATCGGACGAAACTTCCCGCGCATCGGCACATTCTTCGCCGCAGGTTCGGAATACCGCGCATTCACGTGTTTCGTGCTCGGCTTGGCCTGCGTAAGGGGAATCGCTTGTTCCGCGATGTTTTGCGCGGCGTCGAGAAACTGCTCCATCAACACGGGTGAAACCGTGAGCACGTCGCCGATGTGATCAAACCCGTGGCCCACGTCGTCGCTGGGGAAATCGTTGGCCGGCTGAAGATCCATGCCGGTAAGGTCGCGCACGGTATTATTATACTCGGAGCGATTTAGGCGCCGCACCGTGACGCGCCCGGGATCCGGCTTGGCGGTGCGATCGAAGTTCGCAAAAACCGCGCGGGCGCTGTCGAGGAAGGCCTTGCGCTCCTCCACCGTGGGCTGCGGTTTGTCATCCGGCGGCATCTCACCCTGCTGGACAGTGTCGAGGATGTGCTTCCACTTTTTGCGATCCTTCAGCAGCGAGAGATCATCGCGATACATGTGCACCGCGAGGTCGCTCTTCTGCTTTTCCTTGCCGTGACACGACGTGCAGTGACGCTCGAGAAAGGCCACGCCCACTTTGGAGAATGGCTCCTGCGCGACCAGCGAAGCGCTGGCCATGACGACGGTAAAACAAAGCAGACGGAAGGCGGCGGACATGAACTCTTTCAATAAAGCCACGGGGCCGCCGTCACTTGGCGGAATTTGTGACTGGACGCGCAAGGTGCGTTAGCTTTGCCAGAGTTGCACCTGAAATTAGCGGGATCCCGAATGCTCACGCCGGCCGTTATCGTGACGGCCCTTCTGAGGGGGAAAGCTTGGGCGAATGCATCGCTTTGCTGACAAAAACAAAACCGGATGCCCCCGCTTGGAGAGCATCCGGTGATTGAGTAACGCGCTTCGGACTTCGTGCAGCCCTGCGAAAACGCAACGTTTAGAGCGGCGGCAGCGTATTCGGAATGTCGATCTGCACGATATGCGTCATGCCATCCGTGGTGGTCACGAGGGCGACGACTTGCCCAGAGTTGTTGAATGTGCGGGTCGTGCCGGGGCTGCCGCTCACCGCTTTCAATACGCTGAAGGACTTAACGGGCTTGCCATTGATCATTTGGCCTTCGCGAAGGAGCAGGTGCTGCGTTCCCATTACATCCACGCCCCAAAGCCCCACGTCCGTGGCGGATGTCACCCCGCCAGGTCCCGGAAGCACCGTGCGATCGGGAAGGACGATCTTCGACAACAACGCTGCCGTGAAGAGCACGCCGGTATTGCCGCTGGGCGCGGCGATCGAATTGAACGTCTTCCACTGCGCGCCGGGTTCGCAACCAACGGCCTGGAATCCTTCGCGCGCCAGCACCGACGGATTTTGGCCGACGAAGCTATGATACAGGACGCGATCGTTGGCAGACGTAACGCCGTCGCCCTTCACGCTCGCGTCCCAGACGTGCAGTTCCCCGTAGATGGAGAGCACCGGATCCTTCAGCGCATTGATCGTCGCGCCAAGAATTCCGGGCGCCGGTTGTTTCACCGTGAAGAATGGCGTGCCCGCCGTTCCGTCGAAGTCAAACAACGCGCTCGTGCCGTTGCTCAACGTTCCGCGGAAGCTGCCCTGGTTCGTCGCTCCCCAGCTGAAGCTCGGCAAGCCAAGTGACTTGAAGAAGACACCCGGCGGCAACAGAGGTTTGCCGACGCCATTGATGCCAGTGCTCACCTTGGTGGTGAATGCGCCAGTGGTGTAGTCGATCTCGACCAACCGAACGGTGCCGTCGGTAAACGTCGCCGTCGCCGTGGCGAGCACGTCACCGTTCTCGCGAACTTGCAGCCACCCGCGTCCGGCGCCCGGAGCGGTTGCGCCACCGACCAGCGACTTGAATGACTTCACCGTGCCGAGGCTCGGCACGACCTGTCCCTCGCGGATCACCGGCCTTTGAATGCCCGGGAGTTTCCACGAGAACTCCACCGAATCATTCGCGGTGGTCACGGATCCCCCATCCTGCAAGAGCGTGCCGCGCACCAGGACGTATCCGCCATTGCCGATCTCCATCGCGGAGATCGTCTTCAATGTCGCGCCATTGTGGATCATCAGCGGCCGCCCAGCCTGCACAACGAGTTGCGGCGCAGTTGCGTCGCCAGCGCTCCAGCATGCGACGGACTTTTCCGTGCTCGCGATTGGCGTCGTTGTGCCCTTGATGGTCGCGCCGAAAACGATCGAGCCGTCTTGAGCGATGAGAGGATCTTTGAACG
>CBHXZU010000083.1:0-12632 GCA_966125105.1 uncultured Prosthecobacter sp. | reverse complement strand
AGATGGGCGAACAAGCTCGGCGCGGCAAGGGACCGAAGACAGCGGCGGCGGCAACCTCAGACGACATCGATGAGGCTCGCGCCAATCGGCTGCTGCCGACCTTTGCCATGTTACTCGGTCGCGAAACGAATCCCGTCCAATGAGCACAAATGAAGAACGATTGCGGCGCTGGCGCCTGGTCCTCGGTGGCGACAAGAAGTGCGAAGGGACCGGCTGCAACCTCGGCGCGGAAGATCTCCGGATCGATGCCGCGCTGAGCGCCCTATACGATGCGGAACCGGATGAACCCGGTCGCAAACGCTCCGGCGGGCTTGGCGCTTCCGCGCCCAATGTGAGTCGTTGGCTCGGCGACATTCGACGCTTCTTTCCGAAGTCGGTGGTGCAAGTGATGCAAAAGGACGCCATGGAGCGTCTGGACCTGAAGCGGCTCCTGCTCGAACCGGAGATGCTCGAGACCGTGGAGCCGGACATTCACCTGGTCGGGACGATCTTGTCGCTGGGCTCAGTGATCCCGCAGAAGACCAAGGCGACCGCGCGGCTCGTGGTAAAGCGGCTGGTGGAGGATCTCGAGCGACGTCTCGCGAGTCCCCTGCGCCAGGCAATCACCGGCAGCTTGAATCGATCCGCCCGCAACCGGCGTCCGCGGCATCAGGAGATCGATTGGGCGCGGACCATTCGTGCGAATCTCAAGCACTACCAACCGGACTACCAGACGATCATCCCGGAGACGCGCATTGGGTTCGGTCGCAAAACCTCGGCGCTGCGGGATATCATCCTGTGCGTGGATCAGAGCGGCTCCATGGCTGGATCGATCGTCTACTCTGGCGTGCTGGCGGCGGTCATGGCTTCGTTGCGCGCAGTGCGCACCTCCCTGGTATTCTTCGACACCGCGGTGGTGGACATGACCGAGAAACTGAGCGATCCGGTCGAGGTGCTCTTTGGCGCGCAGCTTGGCGGAGGCACGGACATCCATCGCGCAGTGACGTATTGCCAGGGACTCATCGCGCGACCTTCGGAGACGATCTTCGTTTTGATCAGTGACTTGATCGAGGGCGGCGACAAGACGCAGCTGTTCCGGCGCGTCGCTTCCATCGCGGCGAGTGGCGTGAACATGATCACGCTGCTCGCGCTCGATGACTCGGGCGCTCCGTGTTTTGATCATGAGGTGGCGGGGACTTTCACATCGCTTGGCGTTCCCGCGTTTGCCTGCACGCCGGACCTGTTTCCTGACTTGATGGCCAATGCCATCCAGCGGCGGGATATCACCCAGTGGGCGGCGACGCAGGGGATCAAGGTGGAGCGGGCGTAGAAGCAGCACCCGCCGTTAAGCGTTCACGCGGATGGCTGGGCGCTCCGCGTCGACGCAACGTCCAATTTCAGAACTCTCGTCCGTGCCGACGCCCCCGCACACACCACCGCATTGCCGACGCAACCAAGGGTCCTGCTGCGGAACGTCGCGCGCCCACTACGGAATCGTCACGCGCACGATGCTCGTGCTGCCGTCATCGAACGTAGCATGGTAGACGAGCCGTCCCGGATCTTCTCCCACCGCGCGTCGCTGCGCGGGCGAGCCGGCCACGGCATGGAGCGCTTTAATGGATCGCACAACCTTTCGGTTGGATCCGACGACGATCTTCTCGCCCTCCCACGCTGCCAGGCGCAACTGTCCAATAGAATCGGTCACCCAAACACCACGCCGGGGAGCCGCTGACGGAGCGGCGGCGGACCCGAATGATGCGAGGAACATCGGGCCTCGCGATGGAATCATGGCGAGAGATTGGAATTCGCGGAACACCGCTCTCTCGAGACCCGGCGCCGGTCCGTTAACACGGCCGAGATTCGTCAGTTGCTGGCTGAAGGAGCTCCATGACCAAATCCCTGTGCGAGAACTGGTGCCTGACGTCACCGTCCCGACGAAGGCGACCAGTTCCTCACCCTCTGCGCGCGTGCACGCGACTGGATCGAAGAAGCGGGAAAAGCGCACATTCAACAGCTCTGGGAACGACTCCGATTTGATCAGTGGTTTCTCAAGACCACTGCGCATCAGCGCAGGAGCGACTCGCGCTGGATTAGCCGCAGTCGGCGCCGCGACGATCGCGGAGTAAACAAGCGCATCGCCCGCGCCGATCGCGTCAGCTGCGCCAAAGGCGCGAAATGGCGTGCCGCCCCCGCTGAACCGATCGATTTCCACTCCGGCACGTCCAACCCTGGCGATAGCCTGCGTCCCATCGGTAAAACGGATCCGTGTAGGAATCGCTGATGCATAGCGACCTTCACCAGGTGAACCGGGGACGACGCCAAGGGCGTCGAAGTCCCGAACCTTCTTTACGATGCCTTGGACGAGCTCAATCTCCCCGCCCGTTCGCAGAATTAGCTGCATTCCGTCCGTTTCGGTCCAGCGCCACAGCCCGAGATCGTTGCCAGCGCCGATTGCCCCGGGACCTCCACGCCTCAGGCGCGCCCGGATGAACAACTCGCCTTCCCCATTCATTACCAACGCAGGAAAGTTCGCAAACACACCGCGCGCCACCCCGGGAGCAGGCGCTCCCTGCATGATTACCTGGCGCAGTTGGCCGTTCGTTTTCGCCCAAACGCCCGTTCCGTTTGCGGCCGAGATGCCCGGCCCCGCGATACTCGCCACAACCGCGAAACTGCTCGCATTGCCAAAGACCGGGTCGCGAAACGCCGTGAACCGGATTCCGTCCATGGCATCACCGGATGCATCGGTGGCCAAATCGCCCGTTTGCACGTGTCGCGTTGGCGCCCCCAAGCCGCCAGTATAGATGCCGGTGAAAACCCGGTTAGCGCGCGCGCGACCGAGCCATCCCACATCGTCTCCGGCCACAGAGGGCGCGCCAAAGCTAACCCAGGTCGGCGCCGGCTCTTTCTCGGAAGGTGGTCCGACGGGGTCGCCACGCGTGCTCAGAACACGCTTCAGGATGGTGGACGCGGATACCTGGACCGTGCCAGTCGCCATGCCACCGCGCCGATCGCTGACCTTGTAAGTGAATGAATCCCGCCCCTCGAAGCTCGGTCCGGGCGTGTATTGAGCAAAATCCCCATTCAATGCAGCGCTCCCAAGCGCGCCCTGCGACGCGACCTCGAAAGACAGGGAATCTCCGTCTGCATCTTCCGTGGATTCGGCCAGGGACGCGTTCATCATCCCGACCGGCGCGAAAACGGGGATATCCTCAGCTGTCGGCGCGGTGTTTCGGAGAGTGATTGTCGCAGTTCCTTTCGCTCCGTAATCGTCACGCCAGTGGAGCTGAAACGAGTGCGCGCCTTCGATGCCGCCACTCGTGAAGAGCACGGCGCTTCCTGCCACCACCGCGCTGTGTCGCTTGTCCAGTTCCTCCGCCTGGAAGATGATGCTGTCGCCATCTCCGTCCTTGAGCAGCTTGCCCAAAGTGTAGACCGACGTTGGCGCGCCGATGATGGGGGCGTGGACGCTTGTGTCCGGAATGGTCGGCGACCGATTGGAGAGAACCACCGTTGTTGTGGCTTTGCCGCCAAAAGGGTCTGACACCGTGTACTGGAAGGAATCGTTCCCCTGGTAAGTTGGCCCCGGAGTATAAGCGACGAGGCCATTCTGGATCGAAGTAGTCCCGTGCTTGCCGTTGGTAACGCTGGTGAGGCTGAGCGGATCGAGGTCGGCGTCGACGTCATTCGCGAGCACGTTCAGTCGGTTCAGTTCCGTCAGCCGGACATGCAAGCTGTCGGATCTTGCCAGCGGAACAGTGTTCGGGGTCTGGAAGCTTTGCCTTTCACTCCAGACCCGCCCGTGCGTGTCTTCCGCAATGATCCAGTAGTAATAAGTGGTCCTTGGAAGCAAACCGGTCACGGGGAAGGACACGTTGACGGCATCGGGAGAAACTCCGATCTCTTGCGGCGCGGTAAGCGTTCCGTGATCCGCCAACGGATTAGTCCCGAATTCCGCCCACACTCTAATGGGGGAACCATGTGATCTGACCTTCGCATTCAGCGTAACAGTTCGCGCAGTGACCAAGGTCGACGGCAGTGGTTCAACCAACTGGGCGAAAGCTGGGAGCTTCCCGGCATAAACATCGGAATCTCCCGAAACCGGATCGTTATGACTCCATGCCACGAAGGCGGCTCCTGTGCCATCGACCGCGATCGCGTTCGATGGATGATGCGTGGCCGGGGTCGAATAGTTGTCGCCCGCAGTGGTTGTCAGCCCAAAATCCAGGCTGGCGGGATCCCCGTTTGAGTGAAAGCGGCGTGCTTTCAAGCCAGCGTCTGCTGTCCACGAAACCAGGATCTTGCCGTTCGCATCGAAAGCGATGCCAGGCGCACTCAAGGTGCCGTACGAAACGCCGGCGATCATGAGAGTCCGCGGCTCGCCATCTACGCTGTACGTTCGCAACTGCACGTAGGCTGCTGGCGGAATCACATCGAGCGACCGCATCCAAGAGACGGCAAATGCGCCACTGGGATGCACTCCAATACTCGAAATCGCTCCCTTCGGACCCGCTGCTGACACGACGAACTCATCTCCTACAGGAGTTCCCGTCGCGCCGAACCTGCGGGCCCTCACTTCCAGGTCCTTTGACCAACTGACCACGAATGCCCCAGTTGCATCCACTCCAACTGACTGATCGGTAGTGTAGCCGTTGGGTGTCACCTCAAGGGGAGCGGAAGATGGTATTCCATCCGGACCGAACAGACGCGCCACGGTGTCGAAGCCCGTGTTCCAGACTGCCACAAAGCCGCCATCCGGCCGCGCGGCAATATCGTAGGAAGCGTAAAAGTCGTCGCAAAGATCGATGTCGCCGGTTAGCGGAACGCCCGCCGACGAAAAGATCCGTCCACGCAAGACGTCCTCCTCTACTTCGTTTTCCGCGACCCACGTCACCAGGAACTTTCCGTCGGGTGACACTGCTACGGAAGGGCGTCCTTCCGTAGTCGGACCGGTGACCTCGATCGCGTCGCCGACCGGCGTCCCGCTGGCATCCAGCCGCCGGGCAAATATCGCGGTCTTCTCATGCGCATAGCGTTGGTTCTCCCAGGCAAGCACCCCGCTGCCGCTCGCGTTTACAGCGACATTGGCATTTCGCTGGCTAAACTCGGTAGCCGTATTGAAGCGCGCGCCGATGATCGGCTCATCGGCAGCTCGGCCCGAAGACACAACGAAGGCACAGGCGACGAGAAACGCCGCCACACGCAGGGGGCGCGGGACAATGGAGAACATGCGCGCGCATGCTCCTCACTTCCGAATACAAATCAAGGGCGGGTTATCTGATACCGGCCTGACTCTTTGAAGGCGCCCGACGCAAGGTGGCACCCGAGAGCCTGCTCAAACTGCGCATTCACGCTTCCCGTCACGTGCCCGCGGTAACAGCCCAGTCCCTTGAGGCTGCGCCGCACCGTCTCCCCGGCGTTCTTGCGCGGCAGGATCACGGCTTGCCTCAGAATGCCCTGAGCTCTCTGAGCCTGAACTCGTCATGCACCCATTCTGCGAATCGCTTTGGCTCGAGGTCCGGTTCCGGACCTTGATTCGTCGGGATCGAAACCCCGGCGCGATCGACGAACCGATAGACCCTGTCACCAGCGAAGATCGGCTTGAACACTTGGAGGGTGACGTCGTCGGAAAAATCCGGAATCGCCTCGATCTGCTCCTTGATGGCGAGCCAGGCCGGACTGGGTGTGTCATGCGTGATTTCCACCTTCATGAGCCCGAAGTTAACTCCATTCCCTGCACGGAGCAACGGGCGCTCGCGTTTCGCGCATTCGGCGAAAAACGTCCTCGTCGCGCGGTCGAAGACATTCCTTTGCGAACGATGCAAGCGCCAGCGCTGGCACCCGCGACACTTTGTTACTCGACGGAGCTGATGAAACCGCCGCCCCGGATAACGCAAACTCGCCTACATGCCCAATTCTTTGGAAAGGAAGGCGAGTTGGTCGGCGGTTTCTTCGATCGTCTTTTTGAGCGCGGTGCCCGCGCCGTGGCCGGCGCTGGTCTCGATGCGGATGAGCACGGGCGGACCGTCCTTGGCCTGGCACTCTTGCAGGCGCGCGGCAAACTTGAAGCTGTGCGCGGGGACGACGCGGTCGTCGTGGTCGGCGGTCATCACCATCGTAGCGGGATAGCGCGTGCCGGGCTTGAGCGCGTGCAGCGGGCTGTAGGCGTAGAGCGCTTTGAAATCCTCGGCGTTATCGCTCCGGCCGTAGTCGCTGGCCCAGGCCCAGCCGATGGTGAATTTGTGAAAGCGCAGCATGTCCATCACGCCGACCGCGGGGATGGCGGCGCCGAATAGGTCCGGGCGTTGCGTGAGGCAGGCGCCGACGAGGAGTCCGCCGTTGCTGCCACCCTGGATGGCGAGCTTCTTGGGCGAGGTGTATTTCTCGGCGACGAGGAACTCGGCGGCGGAGATGAAGTCGTCGAAGACGTTTTGCTTCTGCTGCTTCGTGCCGGCTTTGTGCCACTCGGCGCCGTACTCTCCCCCGCCCCGCAGGTTGGCGAGCGCGTAAACTCCGCCCATCTCCAGCCACACAGCGCGCGAGATCGAGAACCCGGGTGTGAGCGAGATGTTAAATCCGCCGTAGCCATAGAGGAGCGTGGGATTCGTGCCGTCGAGCTTCACGCCGCGCTTGTGCGTGATGAACATCGGGACCTTTGTGCCGTCCTTGCTCTTATAGAAGACTTGCTTCGTCTCGTAGGCGTCCGAGTCGAAATCGACCTTCGGCTTTTTCCAGATGACGCTCTTTCCACTGGCCAGGTCGTAGCGGTAAATGGCGCCGGGCTCGGTGAAGCTGGTGAAGGAATAGTAGGTCTCCTTGTCCTTCTTGCGTCCACCGAATCCGCCCACGCTGCCGATGCCGGGCAGCTCGACTTCGCGGATGACTTTCCCGCTGAAGTCGTGGATGCGCGCCATGCTGCGCGCGTCTTTCAAATACTCGCACACGAGCACGCCGCCGACGGAGCTGACCGTATCCAGCTTGTCGTCGGTTTGCGGGATGAGCTCCTTCCAGTTTTCACGCTCGGGCTTGCGCGTATCGATCGCGATTACGCGGTAGCGCGGCGCTTTCAGATCGGTGCGGAAGAAGAAGACGGGGCCGTCGTTATCGAGGAAGCCGTAGTCGGCGTCGAAGTCGTTGAGCAACTCGACGACCTTGGCATCGGGCTGCGAGAGATCCTTGTAGAAGACGCGGTTCTTCGGGTCGGTTCCCTCGGAGACGTGGATGATGAGGTAGCGACCGTCTTCCGTGACAAAGCCGCCGAAGCCCCAATCGCCATGGTCCTTTCGCTCGTAAACGAGCACGTCGTCGGACTGCGGTGTGCCGAGCTTGTGGAAGTAGAGCTTTTGAAATTCGTTCTTTCCCTTCAGCTCATCACCGGATTTCGGCGCATCGAAGCGCGAGTAGTAGAAGCCGCTGCCGTCCTTGGCCCAGGAGGCGCCGCTAAACTTCACCCACTCGATCTTGTCGTCGCGATCCTTGCCGGTCTCCACATCGCGCACGCGATATTCTTCCCAATCGCTACCCGCCTTGCTCAGGCCGTAGACGATCAATTTGCCATCCTCGCTCGGCTCAAACTCCGTCATCGAAGTGGTGCCGTCTTTCGAGAACGTGTTCGGATCGAGCAACACGCGGCCGGGCGCATCGGCGGAATCGGTTACGTAAAGGACGCGCTGATTCTGCAGGCCGGAATTATAAGTGTAGAAATACTTGCCGCCTCGCTCGCTCGGCGCGCTGAAGCGCTCGTAATTCCACAGCTTCGTGAGCCGATCGCGCAGCTCCGCCCGGCGCGGGATTTTCTCCAGGTAGCCGAAGGTGACTTTGTTTTGCGCCTCCACCCAGGCCTTCGTCTCGGCGGAGTTATCGTCTTCGAGCCAGCGGTAGGGATCAGCGACCTTGGTGCCGTGGTAATCGTCGGTCACAGAGTCGTCCTTGCGCGTCTGGGGGTACGTGAGGTCGGCAGCTTGGGCAGACACGGCGAGCAGAATGGGCAGAAAGGATTTCATCGAAATTAAGCAGCAGCGGGGTCGCGATCGGGTTCCGGCTGGGCAACCGTCGTTTTCGTCTCGGGAAAGCGCATGGCGATGACGGCGAAGATGGCGGCCACGACGAGCATGAGGCCGACATACATCAGCATCTCATTGGATGCGGAAAATCGGCGCACCGATTCACCCGCGGCGTTCGTGGTTTCGTTCCACGCCGTCACTCGCGCCGCGAGGAGGTTCCCGAAAAATACGGTGAGCAGCCACAGGCTCATGATGGTGCTCTTCAGCCGCGCCGGCGCGACCGAGAAGGCGAACTCGAGCCCCGTGGCGGAAATGAGCACCTCACCGGCGGTCATCACGCCATAAGGGATTGCCTGCCACCAGATGCTCAGCTGTTGCCCGGCTTCGAGGCGCTGTTGGATCACTGCCGAAAGCGCGAATGCCGCGGCCGCGAACACCATCCCGGCTCCCATGCGCCGCAGCGGTGTCGGACGGAGACCCATCCGCTCCAGCATCGGATACAGCCAGATCGTGAAGATGGGGATGAGGCTCATCACGTAGATGGGGTTGATCGACTGCATCGTCTCGCCGTTCACCGTGAAACCAAAGAGGTTGTAGGACTGCATCTGCATCCCCTGCTGCACCCACGTGGTGTGCTGCTGATCGAAGAGCGACCAGAAGACGATCACGGGCGCGAAGATCACGAAGATTCTCACGAGCGTCGCGCGATCGAACTTTTTCGTCGCTTCATCGAGCGGCGCGAGATCCTTGGTGGGAGGAACCATCACGTAGTGGCGTCGTCCGGACCAAAAGATGATCGTGGCGAGCGCCATGAAAATCCCCGGAATCAGAAAGGCCACGGCGTAGCCATATTTCTGCTTTAAGATCGGGATGAGCGTGAAGGAGAAGAAGCTCCCGAAATTGATGCTCCAGTAGAACATCCCGTAAATCTTCGGCAGCTGCTTTTCTCGACCTCCGGTGAACTGATCGCCCACGAAGGCGGAGACACATGGCTTAATACCGCCGGACCCGATCGCCAGCAGTGCCAACCCGGCGAACAGCCCCCACTTCATTTGGTCGAGTTGGACCACGCCTTTCAGTCCCAAGAGATCGTTGAGGGACATGACAGCGTGGCCAACGCAGTAGGCCAGCGAGATCCACAGGATCGTCTTGTACCGGCCCCAGTATCGATCTGCGATGAACGCGCCGAGCAGAGGAAGGAAATACGTGGCGGCTTTCCACAGGTGCACGGTCTCCTTGGCGTGGCGCCCGGCTTCGTCCGTGCCGCCATACAGATGCGTGGCGTAGCCCGTAAGGATGGCCACCACTCCGTAATAGCTCAGCCGCTCACAGGCTTCGTTTCCGACAATGAACTTGGTCTGCGGAGGAAGGCGATCGAGGTTCTGGCTCATACGATGCGGGCGGCACTGCTAGCGGGATCGCCGCAGCGACGCCATAGAAGAATTCCATTCGATTCAGTGGAATGGAGGCCTCTTGCGCCGGGGCCTCCGCCGGCATGGGCGCGACGCTATCGCCGCCATTGCCCGCATCCGGCTTTTCGGCCGGCTGCTGTGCCGCTTTTTGCGGGCGCTCCGTGCGGCGCGCCGCATTCCATCGCGCGAGGAGCACGGGATCGGCGCGGTAAATCTGGCAGAGGATCGCATCGAGCTTCCGGACATGCTTCAGACCTTCGCGCACCGCTACCGCGAGGCCGGCGGTTCCGCCGATGTGAAGATCGCGGCCGGTGAGCTTCAGGTCCCATGCACCTTGCACGCGGGCAATTTTGGCCTGCAAGTCCGCCGCCACGGTAGGCGAGGCGCCGAGCGTGATGAACTCCGCTTCGATCGGCTGCAGCGTGCTGCGGAAGAGCTTGGCGCGTGTGATCAGTTGCTCGAAGTTTTTGATCCCACCCATGCGCATCTTCGCGGCCACATCGGGATACGCCGCCGAATCGAGGACCTTCGCCACTTTTGCCAGGCTGCTCATCAAACTGAGCAAATCATCCGCATAAAGGAGGCGCTGACTCACCGCACCCGAGACGGTTCCCTTTCCTGCCACTTGGTTTTCTGCAAAGTTTTCGATTCTGAGCACGGCGTTGGTCACCCCTTCGTATTCGGCCGTTGCCGCAGCGTTCTCGGGGTCGAGCGGATGCTCTTCTCCAAAGAGCAGCACTCGGCGCATTTTGGCGAATTCGCGTTTGATGTAATCGTTCATGGTAGTTTCGATTTCTGATCAGGAACGGTTCGCGGCGATTTCGGGATAGCTCTCGGTATCTGCCACTCGGCAGGCCGAAATCCGTTACCGGCGCTCATTCATTCATGACGGCGCGCATCATGCCAGCACCCCCACCGCACCGAGTGCGGTGCCCCTAAATATTCTTCAGCATGACCAAACCCTTTCTTCCGTAACGCCGCCAGTCACTTGCTCGAAAACACGCCTCCCGGCACGATTCGCCGGAAAATATTTCCCGCAACCTGTCATCCGAAATCGGCTCGAAGCCTGCCGAAGGCGATTGAGGCTCTTCCGAATTGAGCTCCGTCGCTTCCGAACCCAGCTCAAACGCTTCCCAAACCGCCGCGACTGCTTTTCAAAATCGCTCGAACCCTTTCGAAACCGGCTCCTACATTTCCGAATCCAACGCGATTGCTTTCGAACCGTGTTCGATAATTTCCGAAAGCAATTCGAGCACTTCCGGAGTCGATTAGACCGCTTCCGAAATCGACTCGAAAACTTCATGACATTTCACACGGGCTAAGCACCTGGACAATCGCGGTTCCCGAAATAGCTACCTTCCTTCTCCGCACCGTCCGCCGTGCTCGCCGTGTCCGCCGTGTTTCAATCGTCACCGCTCCCCCGCACTTGGCTCTTTCATCCCAAGGGCCTCGTCGCATACATGCGGGCATGTCGTTGAACAAAAAGTTTCCGCGTCTCCTGCCGAATCCGATTCGCAAGGGCCTATCCGTCGCCGACCTCGTCGATAACACCTTCAAGGCCTACAACGGCGCGCGGCTCGCGGAGGCTTGCCGGCTGTTCACGCAGAAGATGATCGCGAAGAACGGCACGGTCGGCATGTCGCTCACGGGTGCGCTTACGCCGGCGGGCTTGGGCAAGGCGGCGATCATTCCTCTCATGAAGGCCGGCTTTGTGGACTGGATCATCAGCACTGGCGCGAATCTTTACCATGATCTGCACTACGGCCTGGGGATGGAGCTCTACGCCGGGTCCCCGTTCCTTAACGACGTCACGCTGCGCCACGAGGGCATCATTCGCATTTACGACGTGCTGTTCGATTACGATGTGCTGCTCGATACGGACGCGTTTGTTCGCGAAGTGATCCAGGGTCCGGAGTTCCAGCGCGCGATGGGCACGGATGAGTTTCATTACCTGCTCGGAAAATACGTGGCGGCGCGGGAGAAGAAGCTCGGGCTCACGGAGACGAGCGTGCTCGCGGCAGCCTATAAGTACGGCGTCCCGATTTTCACCTCGTCGCCGGGCGACAGTTCCATCGGCATGAACGTCGCCGCGATGAGCCTGCGCGATTCGAAGCTGCTCATGGATGTGAACCGCGACGTGAACCAGACCGCCGCGATCGTCTACGACGCGAAGTCTTCGAAGAACACGAGCAGCGTCTTCATCCTCGGCGGCGGCTCGCCGAAGAACTTCATGCTGCAGACCGAACCGCAAATCCAGGAGGTCATGGGCATCGAAGAGCGCGGGCATGATTACTTCCTCCAATGCACGGACGCCCGTCCGGACACCGGCGGCCTGAGCGGGGCGACGCCGGGCGAAGCGGTGAGTTGGGGCAAGGTGGATCCGGAAAACCTGCCGGACTGCGTGGTATGCTATGCGGACTCTACGATCACGCTGCCGATCATCACCGCTTACGCCCTGAGCCGCGTGGCGCCACGAAAACTGAAGCGCCTCTACGATCGGCGCGACGCGCAACTCGAGACGATCCGGAAGATGTACTTCCAACATGGCAAGATCGCGAAGATCGAGCACCGCACCGACCTTTCCAAGAAGGCAAAGAAGGCGACCAAAGGCCGAAGCGGACGCAGCGTGGTCGGCACGAAGCGCGACTAGCCTCGCGCATGGCCTCCGCGGACCGCAACGCGTGCGTGCCTCGTGACGAATGGAAGCGTCGTGTGCGGGAGGCGAATAACTCGCTCTACGTTCACTTGGTGGGGATTCCTTACCACATCCAGATCGAGACGCATCCGAATGATCTGATGGTCGATCACGTGTGGTACGATGTGCAGATTCCGCCTTGCGGGATGTTGCGCCTTTCCATCAGCACGCTTTCGCGGATGAACCAGAAAGCGGGATTCGATCCGCGGGTCCGACTGGCGATCATTCCCTCGATCTACGAGGAACGGCCTGAGCCATTCCTCGAAGAATCCGCTCCGCTCGACTACCGCGACATCGAAGCCGGCGGTGGCGTGGAATACGCGCGCTACGATCACGATCCGCTGGAGGCATTCCTCGTCGCGAAGGGAAAACGCGCCGTGCGCATTGAGGCATGGGGTGAGCTCTACATCCGGAATCATCTCGGCGTGCATCAACTGCATAGCCGGAGAGCAAGTTCCGCGGTGCCTACCGACTTCGTCGGGCGCGATGGAGCGATGAAGCTCTTCTACCCGGACAACACGGCGGAGATGCTGCTCTTCAAGT
>CBHXZU010000082.1:0-12780 GCA_966125105.1 uncultured Prosthecobacter sp. | reverse complement strand
CCGCGAGCGAAGGATCTCGTAAGTTCCCTGCTCGAGCGTCGGCGCCGGGGTGGCGGCGGCCACAGTCGTGGGCAATTCAGCCACAGTAGTGTTTGGCTAAGGTTGCGCGGCGTTCCGCGGCGGCAGTTATACGCCCGCCGCTTTCTTCGCGTGATTCAGCTTCCGCTCCGCCAGGCCGAGACGGTGCGCCTGACCGAGCAGCATGGTGAGGATGCCCCGGGTTTTGCCGTCGTCGGCAATGTCCGCCATTTTCGCGAGCGCGGCCGAGACCGTGAGGTTCTTGAGATCCTCGGTGGTGAGGCCAAAGCGATCCACGAAGCCATCGAGCTGCGTGTGGAAGTATTCCGGATCGCCATTGAAGAAGCTCTCCTTCACGTCGGAGAGCGTCGTGCTGTTTTGCACGAGTTTGTCGATGGCCTTGCCGCCCGCGACCGCGCCGCTGAGGCGATCGAAGAACTGCGTTTCGCCGCCGATGATTTCGATCTTCGCGTGCTTGAGCGCTTCGCCGACCACGTTGGCCTGGCTGCTGGCGATGTCTGCCTGCGCGCGGATGCCCGCGAGCTCGATTTCCTTGTCCTTGTTGAGCCGGAGCTTGAACTCTTCGTGCTCCTTGCCGACGTCATCGAACAGCTTCATCGCTTCGGCTTTCTTCGTGATGCCCTCGGCTTCCGCTGCGGCTTTGCTCTGTAGCACTTCGGCTTCGGCCGTGCCTTGCTGGCGGATCGCGCCGGCCTTGGCCTGCAGCACTTCGACTTCCGCGAGTCCAGCCGCGGCCGTTTCCGCGGTGATACCTTCCGCAATTGCCTTCTTCGCAGCGGAGACTTTGATCGCCGCCTGTTCCTCGGCTTCAGCGAGGATGATCTTTTGACGCGCCTGGCGCTCGGCTGCTTCGCGGGCACCTTCGGCGTGCAACACTGTGGTGACGCGATCTTGTTCAGCGCGCAGCTCGGCGGCTTTCTTCGCCGCTTCGGCGCCCTTGATGTCCTTGATCAAGACCTGTTCGGCCTCCTGCTCGGCGTTGGTGATCGCCACCTTCTTGGCGCGCTCGGCCGCGGCAAACGCCTCGGTGTCCCGAATGCGCTGCTGCTCCATGACGACCGTCTTCTCCAGCTCGAGGCGCTGGCGAATCACGTCCTGGATGGCCTTCTGCTCCGTCTCGACCGCCTTCTGTTTGTCGATCTGCGCGAGGGTGACGATGCGCTCGCGTTCGGTGACTTCGATCTGGCGATCCTTCTCGACCCGTTCTTTCTCGACCGCGTCGGTGCGCTCCTTGTTGCGCGTGGCGACGATGATCTGCCGGTTCTTGTTCTCCTCGGCGACCTGGATCTCCTCTTCCGCGGCAATGCGGGCCTGCTCGCCTTTGAGGCGGTTTTCTTCCTGGATCTTCTTCGCTTCGGCTTCTTCGCGGGCCTTGATGCTAAGCACCTCGCGCTTCTGTTTCTCTTCGGCTTCAGCGAGCTGGCGCTGCATTTCGAGGATCGCTTCGCGCGCTTCCACGTTTTGCTTGGTGATCGTCTTCTCCCGATCGTTGTCGATCTTGTTCGAGAGCACCTTCTGCGTGGCGGTGAGCTCGGTGATCTTCTTGATGCCTTCGGAATCGAGAATGTTGTCCGGATTGAGCACGACGAGCGGGGTTTGCTCGAGGAAGTCGATCGCCACGTCATCGAGGACGAAGCCGTTCAGGTCCGTTCCGACCAGGCGCAGGATGCCTTCCTTCAATTTTTCCCGGCTGTTGTAGAGCTCCACGAATTGGAACTGCCGGCCGACGGTCTTCAGTGCTTCGGAGAACTTTGAATCGAAGAGCTCCACGATCGCCGTTTGCGACGAGGCGCGGGCACAGCCGATCGATTGCGCGACCTTGAGCACGTCCTCCGGGGTCTTGTTCACGCGGACGAAGAACGCGACTTTGATGTCAGCGCGCATGTTATCCATGCAGATCAGGCCGTTCTTGCCCTGGCGGTCGATCTCCACGCGCTTCACGGAGATATCCATGGTTTCCACACGATGGATGACGGGGAAGACGACCATGCCCGAGAAGGACACCTTCGTTCCGCCGACGCCGTTGCGGACCAGCGCCTGGCCTTGGTCGACTTTGCGGAAGCAGGTGAGGACGGTGAAAAGGCCGCCGGCCAGGATCAAAACGAGGATGGCCGAGACCGTATAGACCAAGGTCGCGCCGAGGTCAGCGAGGATGAGGTTTGGCATATGTCAGTGGTGGTTGGGTTAGAAAATTGCGGATTGCGGGTTTGGAATTGCGGATTTCGTCGAGGCACAACTCGCCCGTGTTTTTGTATACATACGTGAGCTGAACTCAGTTTTGTGCCGTGCCGGTGGTCCGGTGGGACACAGTGGCGGCCGTCGCGCCGCTCGAAGCGGCGCCCGCCAATGGAGTTGCGGAGGTCTCGCTGCTCGCCCGTGGCATGGGATTGGCAGCGATATAAAAAATTCGGCGTTCTTCGTCTTCGCGAACGACGACTGCGAATTCACCGCGGGCGAGCACGGCGTCGTTGAGCGTCCGCACATTGATCACAATCGGCGCGCCGTCGGTGGAGATCTCCGCCTGCCCGAAGTCGCCGGTGGCCTCGCTCGTCGAGATCCGGCAGGCTTTTCCAACGATGTTAATCGACTCGTCGTATTGCTTGTTCAGCAGGCGGAAGAGCGGCTTAAGCGGCATCGTCACGTAGCGCGTGACAAAGGCGCTCACCACGAAGTTGAGAGCCAGGAAGCCGGCCGCGAGCGCACGCGAGCCGCCTGTCCAGTAGGCGTTCGCGACGATGCCAAACGTCCAAAGGCTGAGGATCAGGACGCTCAGCACGACCATGGCTGGCACGTCGCCCAAGTTCACAAACTTGAGCGCGCCATACCACCATGAGCCGCCTTCGCCCTGACCGTGTGCAGAATGGTGCCCTTCCACATGGTGGTGCATCGTGTCGACGTCCAGATCGTGGTCGATGTGCGCGTCGCCGCCGACGTCGAGATCGGCATCGGGCGTGGGCCCGCCGAGCGCGCCAAGAGCGACCAGGCTCCAGTAGCCGACCACGAGGATCAGCAGGAGTGTGAAAGGAAAGTTGATAAGCCGGAAGGCTTCGTGGAGGAGCTCATTCATGGCGAGGGAGGCCGATGAGGGTAAATGCCCCCGCCGCTAACTGCGGATGGCATGTAGGGTTCATAAGTTCGTCGTGATGGAAGTAACTTTTGACTAGCGCGGCAAGGGAAACCGGCAACTGGCGCGGATATAAATGAAGGGACTGCCATCATGCGAGAGGCTCGAGCTCTGCATAAACGCCCGGAGCCGAGTCCGGTTACGGCTACGTGGCGCAAGCCTTGTAAAAATTGGGAAACGCGCCGCAAATTTCGCGTGGATAACCAGCGCGTCGACAGCTCGACGGCGAGAGTGCCCGGCCAGCTATGCGCCGCAACTCGGTGGAACGAGGCTTCCAGCTGAACCATGAACCTGAGTATAAGGATATTCCAATGCGTCGGTCGTTCGCCCCAGCTCTGTTCGCTTTTGCTGCGTTGCTCCTCACGACGGCTTCGAGCGCAGAGTTCGATTACTGGGTGTGGCACCGGGCAACTGCGTTATCGGCCCGTGAGCGGGCGGAGCTGGCAAAGCAGAAAGTGGAGAGACTCTTCTGGAATGTGGGCGAGATGGAAAACCGGACGGGCACGTGGGCGTGGAAGGCCTCTCCACGAGCCCTGACGAACGTGGCAGATGGATTTCAGATCGTTCCTGTTGTGCGTCTGACCAGCCGAAGAAGCGACCCGTTCGCCAGTGCTGCATTGCCTGGGTTATGCTCGGCGCTGCGCTCGGTGGCGGGTGAATCGGGACGGGTGCAGATCGACTTTGATTGCCCTGACCGATTGCTAGGCCACTATGCAAAGGCTTTGCAGGTCGCGCGCCAAGCCGTGCCTCACCTTTCGATCACCGCTCTTGCTGGGTGGCCGCAGATTCCAGGGTTTAAAGCGCTCACGGAGTCGGTGGAAGAAATTGCCCCCATGTTCTACGACCTCCAGCGCGACCCAACCGGCGTAAGCGCATCCGCCCCACCGCCACCGTTGCTTGATCCGAACCAGCTCGCGGACGTGCTTCGCCCGTGGCGCGCTTGTCCGATTCCGTGGCGTGCCGGATTGCCGACGTTTGCGCGGCTCACGGTCTTTGATCGAACGGGACTTTCGCGAGGGCAGATTCCGAATTGGAGCTGGGACGACTTTTGTTTTCACAAATCCCTCCGCACTCTTGCACCCACGACGTTGGGTGTGACGCTTTTCCGGGCCGATGCGGACACGCGAATTGCCGCCACGCCGATCGCGAAAGACGAGATCGTCGCCTCGCGTTTCACGGACCGCGCTGCACTCGCGAAGGCGGCCGTGCTCGCTCGCGAGGCGGGGGCAACGGGCATTCTCCTGTTTCGCCTGCCGGATGGAAGCGATCCGAGCGGGTGGTCCCTGGAAGACCTGGGACGGCTGGCGTCGCGAGAGCAACCGCGGCTGGCTCTGCGCCAAACTTCCGCTGAGCAATTGGAACTGGTGAACGACTCCGCGTTTGACCTCGAGCCTCGCCTGAGCGGGGAAAAGAACGATCGCGATCGCGGATACGCCCTCGAAGTGGACGCGACGGCGCCGCTCTTTCGGGAAGCGCTGGCGGGCGACTTCTGGCGCGTCACGAGCCACGCCCGGCCGGAAGCGGCCCAGCCTGCCGCAGTGGCGGTGCCGCTGGCGACGCGGCTCACGTTTTGGTTCAGCCAGCTGCCCGCGGGCGGCAAGCTGCGAACAGGACTGCTGCAACTCGCGCCGGGCGCCCGCTTCGAAAACCTCCGCTACCGCGTCGTTCACTGTGACGGAGCGCGAGCATGGAAAGCGATCGAGTCGACTAATTCCTCAACTTCACCATGAGAAAACATCCTTCTCACGTTCTGTTCTCCAGTCTCCTGCTCCTGGCCGGTTTCGTGCCGGCGGAACTGCGCGCCACCGGCGATTTTTACGAAGAGCCGCTGCAAACGCTCGCGGACTACCTGCGGCTCGATCAGCTGCCGGCAAAGTCGTTTCCCCAAATCCTGGAAGAAACTGCCAAGCCAGCTCCTGAGGTCGAGAAGATCGACTACGGGCAGGAACTTCAAGCGCTGGGTAAAAAGCCGGGACGCGACGCGCTCGCATCGATCGAGAAAATGATCGTCGCGGCGAGAAGCGAGTCTGCCAACGCATTGCTGAACCTGCTAAACGACGCGCGCGATCTTTACGCCGGACCCGCGTCTGCGGCAGAGACGGAGGAATACCTGGCCTGGCGAATCGCCCACGCAAAGGAGTTCGGCGTTATCTTCGAAAAGCCCAGAGAGGGAGATCCGGTGGAGCAGCGCGACGGTGCGGACCCAGAGCTCACGGCGGATATCGATCGCCATATCGCCAAGGCGTCACCGGCGTTGAAACCGCATTGGCTGTATCTTCGCGGGGCTGCGGATTATCTCGGTCGCCGGATTGGCGAGAGCCAGGAATGGTTTTTAAAAGTCAAAAACGAATTCCCGAAAAGCGCGCGCGCGGAATCGGCGCTTTTCATGGCGGCTCGTTGCGGCCTGTGGCGTTCGAGAGATCCCCAGTACACGCAGCAAGATATGCAGATTGTCGAAGCCGAGCGCCCTGCGGCGAAGAAGCTCTTCGACGAATACTTCGCGAAATATCCGAAGGGGCGCCTGTATGGCGACGCGCTGGGCTGGCGGGCCGCTTTCGCTTTCGACGGCCGGGATTTCGGAACCGCGCTGCAGTACTACGCCGGACAACTTGAACTAGCGGATCATCCGGAACTGCATCCGGCTGCCGCGGATATGGTCGTGAAAACCCTCTCGCATCTCGCTTCGGCGCCCCGCGACGAGGCGTTTGCCGAGGTGGCTAAACATCCGGGGGCGGCGCAGGCGCTCGTCTACCTCGTGATCAACACCAGTGAATCCGATAATTTTGACGGAAAGCTCAATTCCATCGACGAAGTCCGAGGCTGGCGGAAAACCGTTCTGCCGCGGCTGGCTGCAGCACTGGCGGGGCAAGCAAAACTCTATCAAGGCGCGCCGTGGAAAGCCCGCCACCTGGCGATGCTGGCGCACGCGGCCAGCGGCGCCGGGCAGCAAGACCAGGCGCTAAAACTCCTCGATACGGCCGGCGCGGCGGCGCAACAGAGTGATGATTTGCTCTTCGCGCGCGGAGTCGTCTTGCATCGGGCGAAGCGGCCTGGCGAAGCGGCCGCAACCCTGCAATCTTTCCTCGAGAAGTTCCCGTCCAGCCCGCTGGCGAAAGGGGCTCGCCTCCGCCTTGCGCTCGCGCTCACGGATAATCATCAGGCGGGTGAGGCGGTGCTTGCGCTCCGCAAGCTCCTGACCAAACCGCAAGCCGAAGCAAAGGCCGCGGCTGCCACCCCTGATCTGCCGACGGGCGACCCCTCCGCGAAGCCGGATCCCAGCGTCGAAGCCGACGAGGAAATCTACTCGGAAGATGGGGAAGATCCGATCCTCTACGGCATCGACTTCCACCAAGTGCGCGCGCTCATCGATACCCTCCTCAATTTCGCCCCCGTTGAAGAGCTCGCCGCCACGGCGGACAAGCTGGAACTGGGAGAGCGCCTGCGTTTCACCGAGCCGATCGCGCAACGGTTGCTTGCGAAGGAACAATTCGGGCAGGCGAAGAAGTTCGTCACGCCGGCGCAGTGGGAGGTCGCGGCTGCGTCGATCGAGAAGCTCACGGACGCGGTGAAGACCGCGAAAGATCCTGCATCTCGCGCGGCCGCATGCCTGAATCTCGGAGACGCGTGGGCGGCGATTCGCGGCAAGCTCCTCACCTACCCGCTCGATTCCGACGAGACGCGCCAGAAGGTATTCATCAGTTTTTCCGCAGAGGCGAATGTCCGCCGCGCCGAGAGCGCGCCTTTCGTCGGCGCGAGCGGCAACTTCGTGCTGGATCTCGAAAATCGCGATGAGCTCCGCCACGCCTTCAATTGGTGGATCGAGGCGTCGGACGCCCAACCGGGAACGCCTGTCGCTGCGCAAGCGCTGTGGCGGGCGCTGAAGGCGATGCCGCAAATCGCGGACGTCTCACCCTTTACTTTCGAGCGGGCGGTAGCGCGCAAATGGACGGACACCGCGCGCAAACTGTATAACCGGCTGAAGACCGAGTGTCCGGATTCCGAGGAGGCGCGCCGCTACGCCGTGGCGTGGGACTTTACCGCGCCGGCCAAGAAGAATGCGGACGAAGAATCTTACGTAACCCACCGCAATCCGGCGAATGAAGAGATTCCCTCGATAGGCATGGTCTACGACGGTGAAGAAGAACCTTCGGGGCGCCGTGCCGACCCGGAAGGAATCGTCGCGCAGTTAAAAAGCTTCGAGCGGGATGCTGGAGAAGTGGAATCGGCAACCTTAAAGCGGAGGGCTGATGCGCTTCGCGAACAGGTGCGCGGAACATTCACGAGTCTCTACGACGCGCGCTGGGTCAACTTCGTCGACGACCTCGCGCTGTTCTTTTCTGAACCGGATCCTGGTCCGGAAGTCCGCCGCCGCTATGTGGAGTTGCGTTCGCGGTTCCTCCAAAAGTCCGCCATTGGCGGCAGTGGCTACGGAGATGATGCGGCCAACCCCGATCCGGATGGCGCATTGCAGCAAGAGATCAAGGCGGCCCTGGCCGATCCGAAAACCAAGCCGGTCGCGGACTACTTCGAGTTTCTCGACCTTGCGGTGATCGCGAATCATTTCGTGTTCGTGGATATCACTCCCGATCCAAAGAAGCCCGGAGACGAAGCAAAGCCCGATGACGAGAAGGGGGACTCCGACACGTATCGCACTCGCGATTACCCGCTCCTCGCGAAGTCGTCCGAAGCGTTTCTCGGAAAATATCCGCAGAGCAAAAAACGGGAAGCCGCGCGGCTGTTGCACGCCCGCGCGGTCTACCGAAGCTCTGAAGAGGTGGAGATGCGGAAGCATGTGACCTGGCCGGTGGCGCCGCGCTGGGAAGGAGGAAACGTCACGTCATTCACTCAGCGCGAAGCATTTGATCCGAAGCGCGTGGTCGCGACGTTTGACGCGTACGATCGTGAATTCCCCAAGGGCCGCTATGCCGCTGAAATCCGGAACTATCGCGCCGCCGTAGCGCTGAGGGTTCGCGATTGGAAAACGGCGCTCGAACTCACGCTCGCGCTGCTCGAAGACAAGGATTCAGTCGACCTCCATGACGATGCCGCGCAGCGTCTTGGGAAACTCTTCACCCAACTCACCGACGACCGTTTCCGGGCGGACGTGCTCCCGATTATCAAAGAAAACAAGCGAGGGCGCGAGTTGCTGGCCAGATATGCGGCCCGGGAATCGGACAGCAATCCGCTGTTCTACATGAGAGCGTGGCTCTCCGAGCAACTGGCCGCAAAATAGCCGGCGATTTGGCAGCAATTGCGCAACAGTTCCGCCCCGTCGATCCCGCCCCACGGGTTGAAAACCCGCGCTCCTTTGCGCAGGCTGCTGACGAAGCGGAAACTGCTTCTGGCAGATGTTCCTATTTATTTCATCGGCCACTTACGCTCGCGGCGCGCCGGTGCTCGCAAGGGCTTCGGCTTTACGTGTTGGGAGCGGCGACAGTTTGAGGCGATCCAGTTCTTCTTCGTCGGCCATGGATTCCGGCTGATGGCGGGCGGCGATCAGGGAGTAGAACACGGGGACGACGAAGAGTGTGAAAAGCGTTCCGACGATCATTCCGCTGACCAGCACGATTCCGATGCTGTTCCGAGCTTGTGCGCCCGGGCCGGAGACGAAGACGAGAGGCAAGTGACCAAAAACCGTCGCGGCAGTGGTCATCAACACTGGCCGCAAGCGGGTGAGCGCGGCTTCGCGCAGTGCCTCGGCTTTGGCCAGACCCTGCTCCTGCAGGGTATTTGCGAATTGCACAATTAAGATGCCGTTCTTCGAGATGAGCCCCACCAGCGTGATGAGGCCGACCTGCGAATAGATGTTGATCGTGGTGAGATCGAGGAACGTGAAGACCAGCGCGCCCGAGATCGCCAGCGGCACGGAGCCGAGCAGAACGATCAACGGATCGCGGAAGCTGCGGAACTGCGCGGCGAGCACGAGGTAGATGAGGACGACCGCGAAGCCGAGGGTGACAGTGAGCGCGGATCCTTCGTGGCGGATCTGCCGCGATTCGCCGGCGTAATCGACGTGCACGTTTGGCGCTTTGGCGGCGGCCACGGCGTTCTCCAGCACACGCAGGCCTTCCTCCTTAGTCACGCCCGGCTGCACGCCGCCGAAAATTCGGACGGCGTTGCGTTGCTGGAAGCGGTTCAGGGTGCGCGGCGCGGTGCTCGATTCGATGCTCGTAAAGGTGGAAACGGGCACGAGTTCTCCAGTCGGAGTCTTGATCTTCAGGTCGAGCAGAGGTCCCACGGTGGAGCGTCCTTCATCGCCGATCTGCGGAATCACCTTGTAGCTGCGATCGAAGTAATTGAAACGATTCACGTACGCGCCGCCTAAAAGCGTGCCGAGTTCCTGGCCGACGCCGGCGAGATCCAGGCCGAGGTCGGCCACTTGCTCGCGATCGATCACCACACGCGCTTCCGGTCGATCGATCTTTAGGTCGGTGTCCACGTAGAGGAACTTTCCGCTTTGGAAGCCGGCGCCGATGACCGCGCCCACAGTTTCGCCAAGGTTCTGCACGGGTTCGTCGGTTTGGAGAACCAGTTCCACATCGAATTGCCCGGGTGTTGGCAGCGGCGGGTCGAGGCGCGGGAAGACGCGGATCCCCGGAACCTGGGAGACGGCCCCATAAACCTCGCCGTACATCTCCTCAGTAGAGCGTTTCCGTCCGCGCCAATCCTTCGCGACCATGCCACCGAATCCTCCCCAACCTGCGGTCAGTGACCACATATATTCGGCCTCAGGAAAAACGGTGACGGCATCCACCAGCTTGCGCGATTCACGATTGGCGGCCTCGATCGTCGAGTCCGGCGCGGTGTCCATGAACAAGCTGATGTGGCTCTGATCTTCCACCGGCGCCAGCTCCTGTCGCGAGAACATGTAGAGCGGCCACGCGGCGACCATGACCAGCACGGACGCCAGAACAATGGCCCAGCGGATTTGCATCGCTCCATCGAGCAAGCGCGCGTAGACGCGGCGCACAAAATCGAAGCCGCGATTTACCAAGGTGGTGAGCCTTCCCTCCTTGCCATGGGCGTGCACGAGGCGCGCGCTCATCATGGGTGACAAGGTGACGGCGACCAACCCCGAGACGATCACGGCGGCCGCGAGGGTGATGGCGAACTCGAGGAACAGCGATCCGGTCAATCCACCCTGGAAGCCGATCGGCGTGTAGACCGCGGCGAGGGTGATGGTCATCGCAATGATCGGCCCGACTAACTCGCGGGCGCCAATGAGCGCGGCCTGGATTCGAGAGCGTCCTTCACGGACATGGCGCTCCACGTTTTCCACCACGACGATCGCGTCATCCACGACCAGGCCCACGGAGAGCACGATCGCGAGGATGGTGAGGAGGTTCAGGCTGAAGCCGAACGCCAGCATCACAATCGCCGCGCCGATGAGGGACACGGGCATGGCCACGAGCGGGACCAGGGCTGTCCGCAGCGAACCCATGAAGAGGAACACGGCGAAGCCCACGATGACGATGGTCTCGATGAGAGTCTTGGAGATCTCCTGGAGCGCGTCGCGCATGAACATCGTGCCGTCCCACACGAGGCGCATCTCCATGTCCTTCGGCAGGGTCGGACGGATGCGGTCCATTTCCTCGCGCAAACGCTTTGCCACATCGATCTCATTGGTTCCCACGAGCGGCCAGACGCCGAGGTAGACGCCTTCCTGCTTATTGTATTTGGCGATGAGGTCCGGCTCTTCCGAGCCGAGTTCAACTTTCGCGACATCACTGAGCCGCACGACCGCGCCGTTCCGTTCGGACACGATGAGGTCGGCAAACTCCTTCTCCGAGCGGAGGTCGGTGTTTGCGAGCAAGTTGATCTCCACGAGATTGCCCTTCGTGCGGCCGACGGCGGCGAGGAAGTTATTGCGGCGCAGCGCGGCGTGCACATCGCCGGGGGAGAGGTTCAGCGCGGCGAGGCGATCGGGATCGATCCAAATGCGCATTGCCAGCTGGCGCGCGCCCTCGAGGGTGACCCGCTGGACGCCTGGGAGCGTGGCCAATTGCGGCTGTAACGCGCGCAGGAGCCAATCGGTCGTGGCGGGGACCGTTCGTTCCGACGAATTGAAGCTCAGGTAAAACGTCGCGTAGGGCCGATCGGCGCGCTGGATCTCGATCTGCGGCGGCTCTGCTTCCGCCGGAAGTTCGGCGCGGACTTGCTGCAAGCGCGCGGTAACTTCCGCCAGGGCGGCAGTGCTGTTGTGATTCAACTTCAACCGCACGGTCACGGTGCTGACCCCGGCGCGGCTGCTCGATTCCACGTAGTCCACTCCGCCGATGGCGGAGACCACGCGCTCGATCGGCGTCGTCAAAAATCCGCGCACCGTCTCAGCACTCGCGCCGTAATACACTGTGGTGATGATGACCGAGGAGCTCTCGATCTGCGGGAACTGCTGCACGGGCAGCGTTGAGAGTGCTCGCCAGCCGACGAGCACGATGACGATATTGACCACCGCGGCGAGAACCGGGTGCTTGATGAAGATATCCGTGAACGAACGGCTCATGGCATTGGGAAGCGCGGCGAATTGCCGAGGTTATCGATTTGCGTCGTCGGACCCGCGGGTCTCGGGAGCGCTTTTCAAGTCACCCGCGACGGCGACGAGGACGGTCTCGCGGAGCTTGAACGAGCCGAGCGCGGCAACCTGCTCGCCGGCCTTGATGCCGCTGTGAATGAGCATCTCGTCGCCGATCATCGGGCCGCTTTGCACCGGACGGACAGAGGCGCGCATCTTGCCCTCCTTATCCGGAGCGATGATGAAGACGTGATCGCCTTCGGGGCCTTTGCGCACGGCGCTCACTGGCACGGACACGCCGGGGCGAGGCGCGCCAACCGGGATGCGCACGCGTACCGACGCGCCTGGTGGCGGCGCGCTCGCGGCATCTTCGATCTTTGCCCGCACGGTCGCATTACGTGTGTTGGCATCGATGCGCGCATCGAGGGCGACGATGGTTGCGGGGAATGTTTTGTCGCCAGCGACGATCTGCACGGTTCCGCCTGCGCGAAGATTGACGGCGACCCATTGCGCGACGGCGAAGTCCACGTGGACGGCGTCGTCGACACTTTGCAGCGTCGTCAAAAGAGTGCCTTCATTGAGGTATTGGCCGGGATGCAAGTCAGCCATGCCGACCCGAGCGCGGAACGGCGCGCGAATGGTCTTCCGCTCCATCACTGCCTTGGTGCGGGCGATCTGGGCGAGCGCGACGTCGCGTTCGGCGCGAGCGCGGTCCAGGTCAGCATCCGCTGCCACGTGAGTTTTCTCGAGGCGCTGAACGCGTTGCAAGGAAGTCTCTGCCAGCGCGGCTTGCGCTTCCAACGCCTTGAGTTCGGCCTCTTCGACCGTGACATCGAGCGCGACGAGCAGTGTGCCCTCTTCCACGATTTGACCGGGAACCAGCGCCACTTTGCGCGCCGTGCCGGCCAATTCATTGCGCAGCGTCACCGAGCGCATCGCGAGGACGGTCCCGATCGAGGTCGTCGTTTGCTGATGCTCACGCGGGGTGGCCACCGAGACCGTCACGGATTCCATCGGTTCCGGCTGGCTGGCTGCAGCCGCGCCGGCCTTTTGCAGCGCAGTGAGCTTCCATGTTGCCAAGCCGATTCCGGTTCCGACGACCGTT